>OMYE01000059.1 GCA_900315145.1 uncultured Pseudomonadota bacterium
TTTGGAGGACGAATAGAATTGTTTAAAAAATAGTCGTATTTACGCATTACCAAGTGTGGTAACGATTCTGCGATTTTTGATAGGCTGTGAATAGTAACGATTGATTTCATTTTTTTTTAAAGTTAATTTTTTGCGGTTATTCGTTCAAATTATCCGTTATGATATAATCTTACAAGGTTGTTTTGTTTTAACGGATTATTTAACAGAATATTTGAGAATTTATATATGAAAATTACTTCCAATACTGTAGTAGCTATTGATTATATTGTCACCGATGAAAACGGTCAGGTACTGGATACCACTAATGGTCAGGAGGCCATGGAAGTACTCATCGGACATTCAAACATCGTTCCGGGATTAGAAGATGCTCTTATCGGAAAGGAAAAAGGCGATTCAGTTGATGTGCTTGTTCAGCCGGACAGAGCATATGGTATCAGACATCCTGAGTTGATTCAGGAAATTGATATCAATATGTTTGAAGGTATGGAACTCCATGTAGGTGACAGTTTTATTGCCGATACTGACATGGGGAAGAAACCTATTGTAGTTAAGGAGATTAAGGGAAATACCGTTGTTGTCGATGGTAATCATCCTCTTGCTGGTATGACCCTGAAGTTTATGGTGGACATTATTGATGTCAGAGAGGCTACTGATTCTGAAATCGAACATGGTCATGTTCACGGGGCTCACGGATGCTGTCATGAACATCATGACGAAGATTGCCAGTGTGGTCATAAGCATGATGATGAACACAAGTGCTGTCATAAACATCATCATGACGATGAAGATGAACATAAGTGCTGTCATCACCATGACCATGAAGATGGTGAAGAAGGACATAAGTGCTGCCATCACCACGACCATGAATAAGTCATAGTTGATTTACTGAGAATCAACTATATTAGTTTAAAGGACGCAGAATGACTGTGTCCTTTGTTTTATACCAAAGACCAGAAGGCATTATTGCCAAAAAATAGCTGTTTATGAAATACATTATCAAATTCTTCCCTGAAATTATTGTAAAAAGCAAATCTGTACGTCAGGAAATGTCCAAGGTTCTACAGAGAAATATCCGCAACGTGCTGAACAGATCAGCAGTTAAGGTAAAGATTCAGGACTGCTGGGATAAACTTGTCGTCCGCCTTGATGAAACAGACGGTCCTTGTCCCCGTTCATCAAGAGAGGTCGCAGAGATGCTTTGCCGTATACCCGGGATACACAACGTTATGGAGACCGAGGAATATGAATATTCCAGTATGCATGATATTTATGAGAAAACAGCTGCTGTATATGGTCCGCAGATAGCAGGTAAGACATTCTGTGTCCGCGTTAAACGTAAGGGAAAGCAGGAATTCCGTTCAATTGATGTGGAAAAGTATGTCGGTGGCGGACTGAATCAGAATTTTCCGTCTGCCGGTGTGAAATTAAAAGATCCGGATATGGTTATTACTCTGGAAATTGATAATGACAGACTGTTTTTGATTACCGGTATATACGAAGGTCTTGGCGGATACCCGCTGTCAACTCAGGAGGAGGTTCTCAGTCTGATTTCCGGCGGATTCGATTCCGGGGTTTCCTCATATATGTTCATACGTCGTGGCTGCCGTGTTCATTATCTGTTTTTCAACATGGGCGGAAACGCTCATGAGATCGGGGTAAAGCAGGAAAGCTACTATATTTGGGATAAGTTCGCATCCTCTCATAAAGTACGTTTCATTAGCGTACCTTTTGAAAAAATGGTAGGTGAAATTCTAACTAAAACAGATCACAGTGTCCGCGGTGTTATCCTGAAGCGCATGATGATGCGTATAGCTTCGATAATTGCTAAAAAACTTAAGGCAGGGGCTTTGGTTACCGGTGAAAGTCTGGGACAGGTTTCAAGTCAGACACTGACTAATCTTTCTGTTATTGACCGGGTTACTGATACCCTGATTCTCCGTCCGTTAATCGTTACTGACAAGCAGGACATTATAGATAAGGCCAGGGATATAGGAACTATTCATTTTGCTGAGACTATGCCGGAGTACTGCGGAGTTATTTCAGATAGACCTACAGTAAAGGCTGACGTTGCTTTTGTTGAGGCGGAAGAAAGTAAGATTGATATGTCTCTTATTGAGGAACTGGCTGAAGCTTCAGTCTGGATGGATATAAGGGATATTCCTGAAGATACCAAGGAAATGATTGGTGGCGAAGTTGAGATTACGGATTATGCCGCAAGTAATGAGGTTGTTGTGGATATCAGGGCTCAGGATGAAATTGATGCCAAGCCTTTGGTTACAGACAAGCCCCATTTAACTATTCCGTTCTTTAAGATTTCCAGTGAGTTTGCCAACCTTGATCAGACAAAAACTTATCTTCTTTACTGTGAAAAGGGGGTAATGAGCAAGATGCAGGCTATGTATCTTAAAGACCAGGGATTTCAGAACGTTAAAGTTTTCAGATTAAAAGAAAAACAGCACGGATGCTGTGTTGCCGGTTTGTAGTTTTTTGACAGAAAATATATGTTCTGATGATTGGATACTGAGCTATCCCATTATTTCTGCCATTTATTTAATGAATAATGAACAGATAAAAACAAAAAAAGTGAGCGGTATATACCGCTCACTTTTGAAATCTGAACAACTGTCTACAGTACTTCGTTTTTCACCACAGCTACTATATCAGCATTATTTTTTACAGTCTGCTGGTCTGTCTCCAGGTCAGACAGGTGCCACCATTTGAATTTTACACCGGCAATTTCAAAATCGTTGTCATCACCTAGATTATCCACAGCCATTTTGTAAAAGCGATGATCGTAAGTTTTATTGACTTTATCGGAAACTGAATATTTTTGAATGGTTTTACGCAGAACCATTTCACCATGAATGTTTTCTTCAGAAACCTGCAGTAATTCTGCCAGATATCCTGTTACATACTCAAGTTCTCTTTTTTCCGGCTGTTTTCCTTCATTAATGTCACTCATTCTCTTATATGGAAACAGATACGTATTCCATCTCTTATCAAAGAAGGTAAGCACTTTGGTTTTTTCTTTGTTCTGAATAATCAGTAGGTCAAACGGGTGACCTTTAGTATCTAATGATTCAATATCAGAGAACAACTGCTTGTGGTTATATCTGCTTTTCCATTGTTTTACCGTCTGAATAAATGTCCAGAAAAACCAGCCGAAGGTACCTGTAAGACATATATAAAAACAGAAATTATAATGAGTGAATTGCTGAATGGATACAATTAGTGAAAGTCCTCCTGCTAGATTAGCCCAGAAATTCCACCAGAAATTATTAGAGCCAATACTGTCTCTTTTGCGTTCCAGCAACAGTTCCAGTTTGTCTTTGGGAATATTCATTATTTCCAGATTATTCATAGTTGAGTAACAATCCTCTTATTATGTTATGGAATTAAATCCCGGATGATTTCCTAGTATAAATCCATTTTACTCGAGCATGATAATTTTTCAAGAATTCGGCTTTTATATAACGTGTTCAGTTCACGGGGAATTATCGTTAACGTGAAATCAGGTTATGTATTTTCATAAGGGAGATGTTATTTTTGTACCTTCGGAATTTGTGAAAACTCTATGGCATGGCTTTGATATGTTTAATTAAGATAATTATCTTTATCAGCTGTATGCTCTTACGTTTTAGTTCGGAATTATGGATTAAAATTTTACCGGTGATGCAGGATGGTGAAAAAAACGGGATAACTCAGTCAAAGTTTTCCCGCTTTCAAATATTGGTATGATACCGACTGACAGTATTGCTTGCCGGTTATATGTCAGTCGTTTAATGGATGAATGATCCGGAACTAGTCCAGCATATTTTCTACGTACAGCATGTCACCGGCAACTTTTTCCGCAGTTTCTCTGTTTTTTAGAACAGCTAGAATAGCAAAGGCAAATTTAGCTGCAAATGCCGGACCTTTGGCGGTAATAATCTTGTTTGCCGGATCAATTACCACGTCTTTATCGGAAACTGGGAGAGGGATATCTTTTGTTGTGCCTGGATAACCAGTTGCCGGAGTGGAGTCATCCAGAATACCGTGCTTTGTGAGAACGAATCCCGGAGCGGCGCATATTGCTCCGATAACTCCTCCACGTTCTTTCTGCTCTCTAAGCATTCTGCCTACCAGGTCGGAATTGCGACAGTTCATTGAGCCGTCATAACCTCCGGGAACTACAATGATATCATAGGTGTCATCGACATCCTTTAACAGCTTTCCCGCCTTGAAAACCATACCGTGAGCTGTGGTTATTTCGGTTGAACTGTCAGATAGGGCAGCAACGGTTACTTTAATGCCTCCACGAGTCAGAATATCGGTAACTGATATTGTTTCGATATCTTCTGCACCATTAGCCAGTATTACAAGTGCCTTGGTCATAAAAATCTCCATATTGAAGTATTGAGATAAAATTACATTTGTTTGAGTTTTTGATAGATACTATCTATGTATGGAGTTTTTATACCATATATCCGGGCTTTTTTTATTAAAATTCCCAAAATATAGTCAATTTCTGATAAACGGCCGTAATAATAGTCCTGTCTCATGGAGGAATAGTTGCTTTTAGTATTGCTTGCAACAGTCTCTACTCTCTGAAAAAGCATCTGCTGACTGTCGGTTAAACCGAGACGGTTGAGTATCGGGGTTATTTCCTTAAGAATTTCTTGGATTATCTGCGGCTGTTTCAGTATTTCTCCGTTAAGACAGTTGTTAAGAGCGGTGAAAGGATTGATTACGGCATTTACCGCCAGTTTTCGAAGAAGTTCAATGTAGATATCGTCAGTATATGAACCGTTAGGCAGGCTTTTTATAAAGTACTTAATAACTTTAGTCTGTTTGGCATGCTTCAGCGGTCCTATATATGTACTGCCGACGCCTTTTCTGACTACGCTGAAGCCGTTGTGGGTGGCTCCGTTTGATGTTGTTGCAAGATAAAGACGGTTCTCCCGGGTCAGCTTTTTTAATTCCTCCTGGGCGCCGAAGCCGTTGACCATCAGAATTACCGGAGTGTCAAAGCTGAGATGCTGTTCAATATCCCTGATGATTTTAGAAACAGAGAAGGCTTTTACTGTAATAATAATCAGATCGGCGTATTTTACGTAGTTTGCCGGATATACCCCGCGGGAGCAGCGGTAGACTGATGATTGCTGATAAATACTGCTACTACAGGCTACTTTTTTCTTTTTGTTTATACGGGTATCGATGAAGCAAGTACGGAAACGGCCGCTTCTTCTAAGAAAGTCGGCAGTCAGTTGCCCGATGCTGCCGGCCCCTATAATGCAGGCTACAGGTTTACCATGGAGATGTTTCAGATCGGCACCGTGGTGTATTCTGTGACTGTTACCGTGATACCTGATAGTGTTCATTTTAATAATATTCCAATTAAGAATTAAAGCTGTGTCTGCACTTACGTATTTATTCAGTGTCGTAATATGATACTTGTTTTCAGAAAATTTTTCCCGGAAAAATAAGCAGTAAAAAAATGTAAATTGTAAGCTGGTATATGTTTGTAAACATGATCTTGCGTTTGTATTCGCATGAAAAATGATACCGTGATATAATCATTATTTCTTATATGCAATGCATTATAGGACTGTTGCCTTCTTTTAGCAAAAATGTTTTGTGTTTTGTCGGAGAGAGTTTTTTATGGATGAACATCAGGAAGCTCAGACATTAGAGCAGATGCTTCAGGAGATTGATGAACTGGTAACCAGAATGGAATCAGGAAATCTTTCCCTGTCAGAACATTTGAGTCTGTTTGAGAAGGGGGTAGGTTTGATAAAGAACTGCGAACAGTCATTAAAGGAAGCTGAAGGACGTATAAAGATTCTTACAGATGCCCAGGGACTGCGTGACGGGATAAGAACCGGAGATGAGGTTTTGAGTAACTTTAATCCCGGAGGAATTTCAGAAGATAAATCCCGCAGATAGTTTCTGTAGAGAGTTTTACATCATCCGGATTTCAGCAGACCTGTGAGGGATTAGACTGAGAAGCTGTAATTTTTGGTATTCGAACCGCTTACATTAATGATGGAATTCGCCGGCCGGTAATCGTAGGTTTTATACGGAATTTATTTTTCTAAAAAGTGGTTAATGCCCGTAATAAGGTGGTTGATGCGGTACGGATTTTTCTTTACCAAGATAGACTGGTTATTCCCCTGGATAGTGCATTCATAATCCGGGAGTATCAACCGGTAGAGGAGTTATTTATCCTCATGAATAAAAAGAATTAATAGTGCTTATATACAGTGCTTATAGGCAAATGGATTTGTTAAGATAACCGAACGGACGGATAAAATGAGTCTTCAGGAAGTACTAAAGAAGTATCAAGAAAGAGTAAATACCAATATTAAGAACGCAATAGATACGTTACCTGCTGATGTTTCTCCAAAGCTTAAGGAGGCAATGAATTACGGAACATTGCTCGGTGGAAAGAGGGTTCGTCCGTTTCTTGTTTATGCGACTGCCGATGCCGTTGGTGCTTCGCTTGATACTGCCGATATTCCGGCAGTGGCCATAGAATGCATTCATTCATATTCGCTTATTCATGACGATTTGCCGGCAATGGACAATGATGATTTAAGAAGAGGACATCCGACCGTTCACAAAGTTTATGGCGATGCTACAGGTGTGCTCACCGGTGATGCATTGCAGGCATTTGCTTTTGAAGTTATTGCCAAAGCGGATATGGGGCCTGAAATGATGAGAAATCAGCTGGAAATGATGAAAGTGCTGGCTGTGGGATGTGGTTATCAGGGCATGTGCGGCGGACAGGAGCTCGACATGGAGGCGGAAAACCGTGAGGTAACCAGAGAGGAACTGGAAAAAGTCCATAAGTATAAAACAGGTGCTTTGATAGAAAGTTCTGTGGAGCTCGGACTCTTATGCAGAAAAAACATGCCTGAGGCTGAAAAGGAGGCGTTCAGAGCGTACAGCAGAGCTATAGGTTTAGCATTCCAGGTCTGGGATGATGTTCTTGATATTATTTCCAATACCGATATTTTAGGAAAACCGCAGGGTTCAGATGTGGAATCCAATAAGAGTACCTATCCGAAACTCATGGGGCTTGACGGGGCTAAGGAATACGCCAAAAGTTTGGCACTGACAGCAGTTAATGCGTTGAAGCCTCTTCCTTATGACACCGCTCTACTGCAGGATTTCGCCATGTTCATCGTAGAGAGAGACCATTAATCCATGGCTAGTGAAAATTATTCTCTTTTAAGAACAATTAACAGTCCGGCTGACCTTAAAAAACTAAGTATCGAACAGCTGGTCGAATTATCTAGAGAACTCAGGGAATTTCTGATAAATACCGTAAGTAAAACCAGTGGTCATTTTGCTTCAGGTCTAGGTGTGGTCGAACTTACCATCGCCATTCATTATGTTTTTGACGCTCCGAATGATCAGATTATATGGGATGTCGGTCATCAGGCTTATCCTCACAAGATTATTACCGGTCGCCGTGATGATCTTCATACCATCCGTCAGAAGGACGGACTGCATCCTTTTCTGTGGCGTTCTGAAAGTGAATATGATGTTTTCTCAACCGGCCATGCCAGTACCTCCATTGGTGAGGCACTGGGACTTGCAATTGCCAACAGATTGTTAAAGCAGGACAGGAACGTGGTTGCCGTCATAGGTGATGGTGCACTTTCCGGAGGGGTAGCTTTTGAGGCAATGAACCATGCCGGGGATCTAAGGGAGAATCTGCTGATTATACTTAATGATAATGAAATGAGTATCTCCGAGAGTGTGGGCAGTGTTTCCAAACATCTCGCTATGTGGTTAAGTAATCCATCCTATGACAGTATTCTGAAAAAAGGAAGAAAGACTCTGTCTTCACTTCCTTCAATCAAAAAATTTGCCGTAAAGGCTCATGAACACCTGAAAGGCATGGTACTTCCGGGGACTCTTTTTGAGGAACTGGGGTTTAATTATGTCGGACCTATTGACGGTCATGATATGGAAACACTGGTGAATGTTCTTCAGAACATGAAAAAACTGAACGGCCCGCGTATCCTTCATGTGGGGACAATAAAAGGGAAGGGATATCAGCCAGCTGAGGAGAACCCTACCGCTTACCACGGTGTTCCTAAGTTTGATGTTCCGTCAGGAGTGAGTGTTTCAAACAATAAAAAGAATTCCTTTGATGAGAATTTCGGTAACTGGCTGATATATAAGGCTGAAAAGGACAGCGGACTTGTCGGGATTACTCCGGCAATGTGTTCGGGTTCGGGAATGGTTGATTTCTCCAAAAAATTTCCGGACAGGTATTTTGACGTAGCCATAGCTGAGCAGCATGCGGTACTTCTTGCCGGGGGGCTGGCTGTGGGAGGAATGCATCCTGTTGTCTGTGTTTATTCAACATTTCTGCAGAGAGCCTATGATCAGCTTATTCACGATCTGGCGATTCAGGATGCTCCGGCGGTTGTTGCTATTGACAGAGCAGGTGTGGTCGGACCGGATGGCCCGACTCATCAGGGGGTGTTTGATATCGCTTTTATCCGGGCGATACCTAATATGATATTGATGACACCGAGTACGCTGGGGGAACAGTGGATCATGCTGAATACGGCATTATCATACGGTCATCCGGCTGCAGTGCGTTATCCTCGAGGTGCAGGTATTTATGCTGATCTCAATGAACATAGTGATGAAACAGTTGAGATTGGTAAGGGGAGAGTACTGAGAGAAGGTGCTGATATCTGTTTTCTGGTATGGGGGCCTTTGGTACATAGTCTGCTTACTGCGATTGAAGAAAGAATGGCAGCGTCAGCTGACTGCAATTATACAGTGGTCGATATGCGTTTTGCTAAACCTGTTGATGAGGAACTTGTCATAGAAATGGCCGGAAAACACCGGGTGCTGGTAACTTTGGAGGACGGAGTCATTTGCGGTGGTGCTGGAGAGGAGATTTTGCGTATCCTTAACGGACATTTCATGAGTGTTCCAGTATTGAATATCGGAATCCCTGATGAATTTGTGGAGCAGGCCACGGCAAATGAAATATATGAGCAGTACGGGATGGATGGAAAATCTGTTATCAGCCGTGCCAGAGAGTTTATGGATAACTGGCAGAAATTCAGCAGTGCAGGTTAACAGCTGTATAAGTGATTATAAATGACAAATGTACGGAAATTTTTTCCGTTTATCTTTTTTTATTTTTCAGGTAATCATGTCCGAGACCTACCGGCGGGATGTCCTGTTTTTTTGTTTTTTGGTTTTTGATGCCTTAACGGAGTATATATGCCATCATTTGATATTGTATCTGAATTACAAATGAATGAAGTACAGAATGCTGTAGACAATGCAAATCGTGAAGTAACCAATCGTTTCGATTTCAGAGGCGTTGATGCCACTTTTACTTTAGTCGAGAAGGATAAGGTAATTAAACTGGCTGCTGACGCTGATTTTCAGATTAAGCAGATGAATGATATTCTTCGTGATAAGATGTCCAAGCGCAGTATTGATCCTTCATCACTGGATTTTGAAGAACCGGAACCGTCAGGCAAGCGTTGCAATGAAGTAGTTAAGTTAAAGAGCGGTATCGATCAGACTATGGCTAAAAAGCTGGTGAAGATTATCAAGGATTCCAAAATCAAGGTAACTGCTCAGATTCAGGGTGAAACTGTAAGAGTAACCGGTAAAAAAAGAGATGATTTGCAGGAGGTTATTGCTCTCGTCAGATCAAGTGAACTCGGACAGCCATTCCAGTTTAATAATTTCAGGGATTAGTATTATCTGATAAGGTATATAAAATACACTTTTCAGGTATCACAACATTTTATATAAAAGGGTGAAAGCAGTCTCTAGGTGTTTGCTTTCAGTAGTGGCAGTATGGCGGAAAAATCTTCAAATACAATAGAATCTCCAAAGAAAGTAAGTATTGTGGAACAGCTTTTTTCATGGAAAACGCTGGTGTGTATTTGTTTCGGGTTCAGTTCAGGACTGCCTCTGTACCTCCTGATTAATCTGGTTTCGGCCTGGTTGAGAAGTGACAGTTCGATAGATCTTAAAAGTATCGGACTTCTCTCACTGTGCCTGACTCCTTATTCATGGAAATTTGTCTGGGCTCCGATTGTTGACCGTTATGATGTGCTGAAGCTCGGCAGACGTCGCAGCTGGATTTTACTGACTCAGGTTGCCCTGTTTATTCTGATAGCCGTTACCGGTTTCTGCTCACCGGGGATAGATCTCTTTAAAATAGGCTACGGTGATGTGTCTTTCGGTTTGAATTCATTTCATATTATCGTAGTAATCTATTTTTTGATATGTCTCTTCTCAGCAACTCAGGACATAGCCATAGATGCCTATCGCAGAGAAATACTTGATGATAATGAGCTGGGGTGGGGAAATTCGGTTTTTGTTAATGCCTACCGTATATCAGGAATGGTACCTGGAGGTCTCTCACTTATTCTCAGTGAATACATGCCGTGGAGTATGGTTTTCTGTATTACGGCTTTGTTTATGCTTGTCGGCATTATCACCACTCTTTATATAAGTGAACCTGAATGTACCTCAACTGTACCGAGAACTCTCTATGCCTCAATAGTTGAGCCATTCAAGGATTTTATTAAGAGACATTCTTGGGGTGGTTTTATAGCCGTAATATCCTTTATATTTTTATATAAGCTAGGGGATACCATGGCTACAGCTCTGGCTACTCCTTTTTATATTGATATGGGATATTCGCCGAAGGATATCGGAGTTATTAACAAAGGTATCGGTCTGTGGACAATGATCATAGGCGGTACTATAGGCGGCATAATAATGCTGAAGATTGGTATTAATAAAGCCCTGTGGATTTTCGGCGTGGGGCAGATTATTACTATTCTAGGTTATTTATTTATTGCCTATGTGTGGCAGAATCAGGATTCCTATACTGAATTTTTATCCATGATTGACGGTCGTCTCGGTACGGAGATGGCGGCGTCATTTAAATTCCCTAACTGGAATATGCTGGCTCTGGTTGTGGGAGGTGAAAGTATGGGGGCAGGTCTGGGTACAGCCTGCTTTGTGGCTTTTATCTGCCGTGAGACCAAAGGTGCATATGTGGCCACTCAGTTTGCGCTGCTGACAGCCTTATCCGCTGTTCCAAGAAGTTTTTTCAGTGCCTCCACAGGTTTTATCATCGAGTCCTTAGGGTATGTGCCGTTTTTTGCTATATGCTACGCTATGGCCATACCGGGGATGCTTATGCTTATATATGTGGCTCCTTATAACGGAGATGGTTCCAAGAAGGATTAATCCTTCTCTGCCGGATGCTCCTGTGCTGTCTTTCGTACTATACAGTTTCCTGCTATAACTGCTCTTTTATCCAGTATATATCTGTTATTTTTGTATACAGAATAATCAATTTTACAATACAATAAGTGCATGGTAGGCAGTGTTTTGGAGGAGCAGAGAATATGAAGCAGTATATTGTTGATGTGTTTGCCGATAGCGTATTTCAGGGAAATCCTGTTGCTGTATGTATTCAGAATGACTTTCTTTCTGACAGTATTATGAAGAATATTGCCCGTGAGAATAATTATTCAGACACTGTTTTTGTAAGGAAGGATAAAGACACATACAGCCTGAAATGCTTTACCCCCGGAATGGAGCTGGATTTTTCAGTCAATGCCGTATTAGGGGCCGCCTTTGTTATAACCAAATTTCTGGAGAAGAATTCCTCAGAAGTTTCTCTTCAAACAATAGGCGGGGATATTGTCGTGAAATTGAAAGGCAATATGTACGAAATGTTCTGTCCGCAGTATCATCGCAGACCAAGGGTGATAATCGACTATATAGAGAAAGCTCTGGGTGTGCGACCTCTTGAGGCTTATCAGGGCCGGGGTAATATGTTTGTTCTTCCGGATGAAGCATCTGTATTGGCATTGCGTCCGGATCAGGAAATGCTTAAGGAACTGAAGGGATTTTTTGTAATTGTTACTGCATTATCCTCACGAAAGGGTATTGATTGCGTCAGCAGAGTATTCTCTCCGATACTTGATGTCTCCGAACAGCAGATTACAGGAGATTCCTGCTGTATGCTGACCCCGTACTGGTGTAATCGTCTCGGAAAGAACGAGCTTATTTGTCAGCAGTTGTCAGAAAGAGGCGGTACAGTACACTCAGAATTCTGTGATGGTTTAGTAAAGGTTTCCGGAAAGGTGGTGCTGTACTCGAGAGGCGATATTCTTGAAGAATAGAATACATCAATTTGTAAATCATGGTTGTTG
>OMYE01000183.1 GCA_900315145.1 uncultured Pseudomonadota bacterium
CACTCAAAGGCGATATTGATAACAGATTCTCGTGAGAATGAGGAAATAAGAATAGAAAGAAATTCTTTGCAGTGACTGGAAAAGGATTGGTATAATGTGCTCATAGCGTTTTTCTTAATGATTTTTTTGGTCAAATGAATTATACAGGAAAAACGCTTTTTTGTTGTATAAATTATTCAAAAACAATATATTTACTATACTAATTATATCATATATGCATAGTTTTTGAGATCCTGTGCATGATAAACAGGTATAATCTCATGGTGTCAATCTTTACTCGTTTTTAGTGTCAATAAATTTACTCGTTTAACTACCTGAATTAAAGAGATGATGAAACAAAGCAGGATAATCGGCTCCATAATAGGGAGCAGACATAAAAACATATACGTGTCAGACAGTGTCCTCATTAAGAGGTTTGACAAGCGAATATATTTGGCGATTTTGCTGCTTGCAATCCTGTTTATACTGTTAGGGGTTGCATTACTGGGAAATTTCATTGCTGTACTGTCTACTTGCTTCTTTGACAGGGTTCCAGATAATTACAATGTAGGGAAAGGTACTCTTGTTTTCAGGTCTGAGTCGCGCGGTAGAAGATCTTCAGTTTGTTCTGGCACGATTAGAGTATATGCCAATCGTAAGCGTAGAGATATGGAAATCCATAACTTATCATGTTCTGCAAGAGTTGGAGAAGTAATCAGATTTATTTATCCAAAGGATAATCCCTCCAAAATAATGATTGCAGACGGGCATGCGGATTTCAGTATTTTAGTTTCATTTTCTATTTTTATTATTCCGGCTGTTGTTTTTTTTCTGATAAATTTGTTATGGCTGATCATCATCCGCATAAGGCGTCTGAATACGGTAAAGTCACCTGATACCGGACCGTTGAGTGTGAAGTTGGAAAAGTACGCAAACTGTTACGAAAGAAACAATGGTTCCTGGGGGTGGCCGTCGATAATATCAGATCTTGGCCCTCAAAAAACTGTTTATGTTTTTTTTGTTAAATATGTTTTTTTTGATAAATATGTTTACTGGAATTATGAAAAAAGTGGATTTAAAACACTGGTATACAAAAAAGGATCCAAGGTATCTCATATATACGGCATAAGTGAAAATGAACTGAGAAAATTTGCTGGTCTTCCGCTTGTTTCCTTTTCAAGAAAAGAGCCTGAAAGAAGGTTTTATTTTGCTGGTCCGTGGATAAGTTCGTCTAGACCTCCTGAAGAATACATGAATATTTGGTTTGCCGAGGGCATGTGGTATGATTACTTCATGAAACCTTTAAACACAAAAGAGAACGCTATTTCCCTTCCAAAGCGTACAAAAAAGCATACAAAAAAGAAGAACAATAATACTCACTGTTCCTTTGTTCTTTTCCGTCCTTAGGCCTGCTACAGGAGTTGTTTTTGTCGCACGTCAAGACGGTGGTATTACCTTCAAGGAAAAAAATAACGGCTGAAAACTCCGTAAAATCAATGACTTGGCGAGTTTTATGATTTTGAATAAAAGAAGTGAAACGGCATTTTGATCTGTATATGAAAGAACACTTTTGCCCGGAGATACAGAGGTTGTGGTTACGGTTTTATTATCGTAATTGGTAATTCAATATTGGATTCCATCAGCCGTTACATATACACCGTCTGCATGGCGGCTCCATCTTGAAGGGGTGGATGGAATTACTGAATCCTACCCTTCAGCGGAACCAGAATACCGCAGAAGCAATACCGTGAGTTTCGGTGATAAGTTAATCCTTGCAGGACATTACTACCACGGAACCGGCAAGCCATCCTACTACTGAGCGGGTTACGAGTTTCTTATCGAAGACACCGATCTCACAGTGATGCTGACGGAAGTCTTACCGAAAAGCCTGAGGACTTTGATGCCTTTATGGAATCAGTGCCGAACAAGGTGCTTAATGCCCTGGTGAATGCTTTCTCGGCTCTCAATATCACCAATGAGAACAACTTAAAAAACTAATCCGGGGCAGTTTTATATTCATACTGGCGGTGAGAATTGTCCGTGAGCTTCACCGCCCGATTTCTGAGGTTCTTGAGTATCCGTCCACCGAGTTCAACTACTGTGCAGTGGTTTTTCAGTATGAATACTATGAGGCACATTCCCGTGAAAGGAACCTAAGTTGTATGATTGAAAGCGATTGTGCCGGCGAGATTGATAGGTTTAAAAGAATGATGAATAGCAAATAAAACAGGTAGTATAATTGCGCATAAAATAATGGCCAGGTACCGGATAACAGGAAAGTTTCAATATGAAAAACACAAAAAAATGCCCGAAATGTCAATCGTCAGATATTGTAAAAATCAAAGGAGAATGTGGGCCATACGGTAGAGGTAATAATATTGCTATTTCTGGTCGGACACCTGTTTTGGTAAACCGCTATCTTTGCTGCTCCTGCGGTTTTTCAGAAGAATGGATTAATCAGGGAGATATAAAAAATTTCGTTGAAGGAAAAAATGGTTTTGACAGGTATTCAAAAGAGTTTCACGATGATCAGCCTACCACTCATCCTATGTCGTATATTATTCTGAAAATAACAGCAGTCATGGTAATAGCATTTATAATATCACTGTTACTTATGTGGCTACTAATTTATCTTAAACGCTAACTTTTACGAAGGAAAGATGAACTGCGGGTAATTATAGATGACATATTTCATGGTTCCAGCTCAGCCTTGAGATCTTCCATACTGGAATATTTAGGGGAAGAAGGTCATTAAGCAGTCTCTTTCCCTCTTCGATGGTAGCAACAGTGGTTTCAATAGGCACATCAAGGAGTAAATCAAAAGGTATACCGTGCTTTCTGATTGCAACCCGCAAAAACAAATTTATGGCGGTTGTCATGTTTAAGCCGAGTTCAGCAAAGATCTGTTCAGCCTGTTCTTTTACATCCTTATCGGTTCTGATATTCA
>OMYE01000116.1 GCA_900315145.1 uncultured Pseudomonadota bacterium
GTCAGAATTAAATCCCTGGCTGTCATGTTCATTTCCTGACCAGTCAGACTATATTCCTAATCTGTCAGAAAAAAGTACTTGAAAAAGGAATCAGTTTACCTGGTAAGCGTCCGATCTTTAGAAGTAGTATGACCATAAATGGTGTTACATACTACGCTAGGGAATACGGCCACAAAGCATTCATTCTTTGGGTTTAATCCCTAAATAAAATAAAAGCCACTCACAGGAGTGGCTTTTATCATTGATCCGAAATTCGTTAACCAAAAGTAATTATTTTGATATACTTCAAATTTAATAGTTTTAAATTATTCAATTTTAAAAAACGAGAAACCGAGATTATATAAAAATTTAATTATAGATATAATTAATATGGGCAATTACAGCAGAGGAAATAATCATGTATGACGCATATGACGCTTTGGAGTTGGCGAAGTACATCGTGACGAAGTGCATCAAGGATGGCTGTCCTATAAGCAATCTCCAATTGCAGAAAACACTGTACTTCATTCAACGTCAATTTTTGAAAAATAAAGGCCATGTTGCTTTTTACGATGAAATTCAAGCTTGGCAGTTTGGTCCGGTGGTGCGTAATGTTTATGCATATTTTTGTGCATTTGGTGGAATGCCGATTGAGTTTCCATTGGAATATATTGAACCTAAATTTAGCTGGTACAACGATGACGACAAGCGTTTAGTTGATAGTATTGTCGAAAAATGTAGAGCTTTAGATCCATGGGCTCTTGTTAATGCGACTCATCGCAAGGATGGTGCGTGGGATAGGACATATCATGCTGGAACAGGGTTTAAGCAACCAATAAATGTTGAATGGATTAAAAATGATGGTTGATGATATAAATAAAAGAGATGAGTTTAAACGCATACTAATAGAACTGGCCGAAAAACAAGTTGAAAAAGAAGAGATAAAGGGTTACTACCAAAGATTTGAAAATTTGTACTGGGACGAAGATCCATCTCATAGATTCAGACATTATTATTATGATATTTTTAATTGTCTTGTATATATAAAAAACGATGAAAAAGCACACAACTTGGAACATCTTAATCAGAATATAATATCTTTGTTTAACTACGCTGATTCAGAGAACTGTGAAAAAAAGATCGTTCCTTCTCTTAAAAAGCTTCTTGATCATGTTAGCCTTGAGACTGCTAGAATTCAATACTATGCAAAAATGATAGAAGACTCAAAAGGTGAGGAAATAATAAATGATATAACATCACGTATAAACAGATTAGATCATTCAACAGAAGAAGTAAAACATGATATTGCTCAGGTAAAACAAGATGTAGACTTAGCAAAACAGGATGTTACTAAAGCAAAAAAGGCTGTAAGTCAGGCAAAATTCGGTATTACTCAGGCAAAAAATGTTGTACAACAAGCAGAACAGAATGCAGAAAAAGCTTCAAAAAAGCTCAAAAATGTGCAAAAGGAATATATTGCCATCCTGAGTATTTTTGCGTCGGTTATACTAGCTTTTACAGGAGGTTTGTCTTTTCTTGGTAAAGGCGTTGATATTATAGAGAATGTCGATGTTAAGATTGAAAATGTAACTTTTGTTCTTGGGATTGGTGGAGTTCTTTTTTTAAATTTGTTGTTCGGAATGTTTAAGTTTATAAGCGCTATTTTGGATAAAGAGTTTGGTTTTAAGTGCTTAATTGGGTTAAACATCATCGTTGTTGTTGCACTCGTGCTGTTAATTTGGTTACGAGGACTGTACACAATATAAGTAAAAGCCCCTCACACAGGGGCTTTCTTGTTTTTACTTTCCTAAAGTCTGGAAGATAAACTCAAGAGCGGGATCGTTGTTGGATGCCATCTGCTGAATCTTAAGCTTCAGGAACTGCTCCAGACGAGCAGAGACTTTTAATCTACCGTAAAAGATGGAGTTGATTGTATCCTGACTGTAGCCGGATTCTTCTGCTAACTGCTTGCGAGTCATCCCGAGGAGACCGCATAATTTGTTTAAAGTTTCCTTGTCCATAGCTCACCTATTTGTTAAAATTTAAGTAAATCTCAGTGGAGGAGGTAACCCTTTCGGGTTACCTCAAGAACTTAGCTACTTAGCTTTGCTCTTTTCTTGTTCCTTGAGCTTGTCATTCAACTCTTGGAGATGTTTGACTGCTTTTAGGATTCGCTTTTTAGTCGCTTGTGGGACAGCAATTTCTAAAGCTTGTTCAAGAACTTCCATTGGATGTTAACCTAGATCGCTACCACTTTTAATATTTTTCTTTGATTGATTTTCACCAAGTTTTTTACCTTTTATTTTTTCCTTAAAGTTCTGAATATTATCTACTGTGAACGGCAGCAATATTGACATTGTCATCGGGATACCATAAATTTAAATGTATAGAATTTGCACCTTGTTTAATTAAGGATACCTCTATGACGGAAAATAATCACGAAGAGCAATAACGGGAATAATACTCAAGAGCGCAGTGAATCAGCGGATAACCACACTGCCGGCAGACCGGATTTTAATTATGCTGATCCGAATGTGAGCCTTGATGACATTGGACTGGGACTTTTTAATAATATTCCCAATCCCGGAGGTGGCAGGGGGTTTGAATTTTTTGATGCCGCCAAGGTGGGAATAAACAAGGCCTTTACCATAAAAGGGCGGGCGTGCCGTTCTGAGTTCTGGTATTTTTATCTGGCTTCGACAGTTATTCATTTTCTGGCTTTAATGGTACCGGTCTTAGGATGGGCGGTTTCTTTATTCTTTACGATAGCCTGTTTCACAGCTACCGTGAGACGTCTTCATGATCGCGGCGTAAGCGGTTTGCTGATGGTGCCGGTGCTTTTGTCAATCGCTCTTTTTGTTATAGGATTTACTGTCGTCATGATACATCTGATAGTTAACGGGGTAAACGGTAACAGTATTTCCCCAGGCTGTTTTATTGTGCTTATTCTGTTAGGCGGACTGACTTTTGTGATGCATCTGATTGTCTTTATCATATGTGTACTGCCGGCGGATTCAGATACTAATAAATACGGCACTAATCCTCTTCTTTAGTTTGGTTGAAAACAAGGTCGTTCTATAGTTTTATATGTATATCAGGTAATGCTGCCGGAGATATAAGGGATTCCGGCAGTATTTGCCTTTTGTCAGGACTGTATTTTTTATAAACGTGAACAGTACTATGATAAATTTTTGTCCCACCATTCCTGATTTTTCAGATAGCCTTCTACAATATCGAATCTTCTGAATGCTGCAGCCATAGTTCTTCCATCAATTTCTGAAATAGAGCTTTTTTCACTAAGATTAAAATATTTCTCAAGAATATTTTTTAGCTTTTCTTCAGCCCATGTGATCAGGTTATCTTTCTCGGTATCAAAATAATTCTTAACTTCCTCAAAATTACTATGTGTCAGTTTGTCTACATTATTTATATTCAAATCGTGTAATATTTTTTTTCCAACCATGCACGCAATGAAATAATTGCTATAGGAACGCATTGCATTTATATCTTTATCTTCTGCTGTACGTTTTCTGACAGCATCACAATGCCTGAAGATCATAACTGCAATTATCATCTGCGCTGCATTCAAATTATCAAAGATTTTTTTATAATAAGCCCCGAACATCTCTGATTTCTTATATCTGGCAAGATGCGGAGATTCTCTCCAGATAGCCAGAACTGCTTCTGCAGCAACAGTTGATGGAATAATGTTTGATGAAGAGCTGTTATCTCTTTTCCTTTTATAGGTATATCCTAAATCTTTAGCACTTTGTTCAAGCAATTGCTGCATAGAGTCATTGGATTTCAGATCTCGAAGATCAACCGGGTTCTGATGATTGGTAGCATAGGTTATTTCTTTTACAATATCTTCGTCATCTGCGCTGACTTCATAAATTCTTAGTAAAACATATGCATTGTTAATATCCAGATTATTATTTTCAGATAAAGTTTGATGCAGAGTACGACACGTTTGTCCGCCATTAATAATCTGGAGACCATTCAACTTAACAATCCAGTCTTTTTCCTGCAGTGCATTGTAACTGAACTGATCACAAACCATGGTAATTCCGTTATTATAAAAAAAGAAGTTAGCACCCTGACCACTTTTAAGACAATCCGCAATGCTGTCGTTTATTTCATTTTTTCCAAGATATTTTCTTATATTCTTTTCAAATAATGAATCACCATATTCATTCATTAGCCTGAAGATTTCTGTTATTTTAACCTTGCCGATTATTACTCGTTTGAAGTTGAAGTTTTCCTGAATTGAAAGTCCGGACATATTTATGTTTGTAACAATCGGTGTTTTCCTTTTTATATATCCTAGAATATCCTGAGTTCCGAAATGCTCAAATCTAACCTGCTCTTCATCCCTAAATTCATTGTCTATATATAATTGTGCTGCATCGTTCCATTTATCACCGTTATTCAACATGACAAATGTGACATATGGAATATGGCCATCAAGTATAAGAGAGTGTATTTCATCGACTACTCGTCTGCTACTTTCATTTAATAAGGTGTTGTTTGCCGGATCAAATATAGTTTTAATGGTATTTACTGCCTTTTCAACTGCATTAGATGGAAAGTTTGTGTCTTTATTAAGATCTCTTGTGTATTTTGATTGAAAAAGAATCACATTTACCTGTCCATCATGCGCTTCTTCAATATACGCAGCATCAAATCCTCCATCATTACCACCATCTGTTATGAAAGACACAGCCTCGGAAAGGTCTCTATCAAGGTAAGCAGAAACACCTAAAAGAAGAAAGCATTTTGATTTTCTACTATCTTTATCGTCATTTGAAAAATAGTCTGGATTATTGTTCATAATCTCGTCTATTCTTAGCTCAATGATTTGTTTTGATATATTAACCGGCATAATTTATCCTTTTTTTGATATGTCATTTAATTATTATTGTTAATCGCAGCCGGTCAGAATTGAAGAATTGTTGTCATGCTGGGTATTGACTGGTCTGAGTACTCAATAACATTTTCTCATACCTACAAGTAAGAGTACTGGATAAGATTTGATCCTGAGTGCAGTTTTTTTTATTAAAACTGCCTTTGTGGCACAATAAGATATTTCTGGCTGTGAACCTGAAATCACACTTTATCCCGGTGTTTTATATACGTGTTTTTTTATAGGTTCAATGGTCCGGTAATGTTCGATGATCCAGAGCCTCAGCTGTTCCCTGGTCATATTTCCCTGTTCCACAGCTTCGGCAACCTCATTATATTCATCACAGGTGGTATTGATAATGCATTCATTCATAATCATTGTTGTGTTAACTGCAAGAAGGGCGGTTTCCCGGTTATGATAGAAAAAAGGTCTCTCCCTGAGAATACCGTGCATAATGGCCGTGGCCATAGAGGTGTGAAAGCTCTCGTTGTTATCCAGTGACTGCAGACAATCAACAATTCTGTCTATAACGGTCATATCCCGGAGCTCTATATAATCTGCACGGCATAAAAACTGGTTAAAGCTGACAAGGTCATTGTATGTTGGTATGTATCTCATAGGTATCACCATTTACTTACCGGTTATTATGTTATGTCAATCAGTCATACTGCCTAATCACTGAATTTAAATTCCGAACTATAATTCAGGAGAACTTAAATTCAGAGCCTGGACACTATGATCCTATTCACCTATACATTTATTCCGGCGTATATTTCAAAGTTTTCATTAACGGCGTGCAGCATGGATTTTATAAGCATGACGCCTTCTTCTTTTTCCTTCAGAGATTCAGGAATAAACGGCATTATTCGGGTAAAGAAATCAAGTTTGTGAACATTGCAGATAAGGTGGTCTATTTCATATTCGTTAAAATTTAGCTCCTCAAGTGTCTTGATGAAATTATAAATTACCCCTTCTGTAATAATCTGACTGTCATAGCCCTGATATAGATAATCCATAATGAAGCCCTCATGGAAAACAAAGCGCTGATACTTTCTTGCAAGGTTTCGCCGGATACCGTTTACGTCATCGGCTGGATGTATCCGGAATGAATGCACCGGTTGTATGGGAATAAGCAGTGAGGCAGCATCCTCCTTACACCTTTTCCACGTAAATGAATACGGCGGTATCCGTTCCCGTAATAACGTAAAAACATCGGCTTACTACAGTTTCAGAGTATCAATATCGCTGTATCAGGGTCAAGACGGCACTCAATGTTTTGCTCCGTGATTCACATAATATGTCCGGTGTTTTTTTTATGCAGTTTTCCGGATAATGCCGGGATATGATTTCACTGTCTGTCAGCGGACAGGCATAAAAAAGTCCCTGTTTCACAGTCTGGAATAAATAACGCCGGAAAAAGCACTGTTCAGAAATCCTGTTCCAATGCAGTTTTCTGAGCGGCTTATTAGCTGTTATGTCACAAAAAAGGGCTTATTCCGCACTATTAGTTACTATGAGGTATTCTGCGTCTGATAGAATAATACGATTACATATTTGTGAGTCCCCGGCAGTTATGATCATTCAGTGTACCATGCAGGCAGTTACTGCAGCAGGTGGCGGAGTGCGGAAATATTCAGTAGCCGTATTCTTAATAAAACAGATTGATTAGATTCATAAGCCGGAAGAGTTTGTTTAACCTTCAATTAAGTTATCAGTGTTAAAACTGCAGTTATCAGGTTTAATATGAGCTGACAGAAAAACTGAGAAGACTGACTGCTGAGGTTTGCTGCACGGAAATGACTGCGGCAGAAGGTTCAGTTCAGAGTAGTATTTGGATGTGATTTTATGAAACTTAAAAATATTCTGCTGAGTACAATGATGCTGCTGGCTTCAGGTACAGTGTATGCGGATGCAAAGAAAGTATGCGATTCAGGTTCCGAGTATCAGAAGTATTACGTTAACTACCTTAACGGTATAGCGGATCTCCTGAAAAAAGGACCGGAACATCATGCCGTTGTTGCCGGTGAAAGGGGGGTTGCCGACTTTGTCAGAAATTACGGCCTGAAAAACGCCTCCTCCAGGATCGGGTTCAGAATTCAGGATTTGAACAGCGACTGTATGCCCGATCTTCTTATAGGAACCACTACTAAAGAGGACGATGCATTATGTCAGAATGTCCTGGCGCTCTTTACGGTGGCTGAGGATCAGCCGATTATTGTGTTTGAATCCTCTGAACATGAAAATTTCTGCATGCTGGATCTGGATGTCTTCGGGTATGACAGCTATGACAGCAGCTCCTTCGGTGTCTACAAGTACATCTATGCCTTCAGGGCAATGTCTATCATGGAACAGTATTTTGCGGTGACAGATGCTGATAATACCTATAAGCTGGATCCGGGATACTACCGTACCGAGTCTGTTCTTCCTTATGACGATTCACCGGTGAACCCTGACAGTGTTCATAAGCTGAAGGTTACTGCTGACGATTACAAGGCCATCAGAAAGAATATCTTTAAAAAGAGCATCACCTTCCGAGTTAAGCCGATGTCATCCTATGAGAACAGTCTTTCCGAGGATGATATCAAGGACGGCCCTTATAAAAGTAATAAAAACGTAGTCCTCTCTCAGGAGTCTGAAGCCGTAGAGAATATTCAGGACAATGACGGTACTGCTGAAGAACAGCCTGCCGTATCCATAAACTATGAACAGGATGTTGCCGGCAGGTATTCCCAGTATGATGTCTATGTGGCGGACAAAGGTGAGAATTCCATCGGAGTTATGGTAAGCGCCGGTGAGCCGGTAAAAAATCTGACTGTTCTCGGTCTGACTTTTGAGAGTATTGATGATAATGGTCATGTTACCTATGACATAAAAAACATGTATTCAGTTGATAAGCTCCAGCCGGATAGGCCTCTACTTGTGAGACTTACCATGATGGGGACTATCCCGAACTACGGTATTTCCTATCAGGATAAGCAGGGGCGTATTAAAAGATTCACCATAACCCAGAGCGGTATGGATGGTTCTCTGCAGTTAAATCCGATGTAACGGCAGTATATGATAGTATTTCAGGAAAAACCGCCATATAAGCATATTTCTACCGGAACTCATAATCTGCAGAAGACAGGTGGTTAAAACTTTAACAGGCTGATTTTTTTAGGTCAGCCTGTTTTGTTTTAGAGGTATGTTATTCTGTTTTTTTTATTTAGATGTTTTTCTGTTTTTTCGATTTCAGGAACTAAATTTTTGTTTCAGCTTTTATTTGAGCTTCTTTACAACGACAGAACATACTTTCTGATAGAAGCATATACCATAGGCATAAACTGATTTTATTGTTTTGTTTTCTATAAAACGGCCGGCATATTTT
>OMYE01000117.1 GCA_900315145.1 uncultured Pseudomonadota bacterium
CTTTGAACTGAAGATACTGGTCATAAGTGTAATAACGCCTATCAGTTGGAGTTCGATAAGCCTTTAAAGTTCCTTCTCTATCCCAACGTTGTAATGTTTGGACTGAGACACCTACCAATTCAGCAAAATCTTTTGGCTTGTAATTAGTGATTTTAGATGTATTCATAAATAATGTCCTTTTGCAATATATTTAAACACATCTAATTAATAATATCAATATTTTTAATTACTTAAAAAATCTCATTCATATAATTCAGCTTTACCTGTATGAAAGCTAATTTTATTCATCACGGGTTTTATTCTCTCAATATTTTAATAATTTCCTGAAGCCACCCTTAATGATCCATTTTGGAAAAAAAGATGTTATTTTTTAACCATTAAAATATTCAAAAAACGCTTATTTTATCGTTATGAAAGCGATTTTGTGACATCTGATACAAAAAATCACTTTAAATGTTTTCATTTTATTATGAAAAGGTTATCATAATTGCGTTTTCTCCATTAAGTTTCCTATGGAGTCATGTGTTTCTTCATTAATTTCAGCCATCACATGTTTCATGTGATGGTTTTTTTCAATAATGTATGTCTGTTTATAATTATTATACTCAGCAATCTCCCGGCCAGCCATGAGCAGTCAACTTCTTACCTGTTATCTTTTATCTGCAAACAGCCGTGAAACAATTCTGACGCAAAACAGCCTTTTTACATCGATTAATTGAATAGAACATTGGGGGATTTATGTACAGAAAAGGAAATGCCTAACAAGTATCCCCCAAAATATAGAATCATAAAAAAATCTCCAGTCAGAATTGCAGACAGGAGATTTAACTGAAGAAAAAGACATGTTCCAAAAATACGGTTAAATCAGGATTAAAACGTACTAAAGCACTTCCGGAAAACGGCTATCTGGTGTATGAGGAACTCGCCGCATAACATCCAAGCACGCGGACGGAACCTGTTACCTGTTCAAGTTCCTTCAGCAGATTAAGCATAACCTCAGTATTGGCATTAACCATAATATCAGCATAGAAAGTTTCATCCCATGCTCCCTTGGATACATCATCAAGATTATTGTGAATACGAGGTCTCGACTGCAGTTTAACCATATTAATACCTTTACTGCTGAATACATTTAGCACCCTTACTAGGGAACCGGGAGTATTTTCAGTAGTAAAGGTTATAGATGTCTTGGCCTCAATATCCTCAGGAACAATGATTCCAACCATACCGATAACAATAAAACGGGTTATATTACGCTTCTGATTGGCGATATTTCCATGTATAGACTTGAGAGAATATAAAGCTCCAGCCTCTGCACAACCAATAGCAGCACAGTCATCACGGTTAAGATTTTTAACTGTTTCCATGGCCTCTGATGATGATGAGCAAGCCTTAAGCTCCGCATCAGGAAGATGGGTATGTATCCAGTCGGAACACTGACTGAACGGCTGAGGATGAGCATACAGAGTTTTAATTCTAGATATATCTGTATCCCTGCTCACCAAAATGGTATGTTCTATAGGATAAGTCAGTTCGCCGATGATTGTTACCCGTGATTTCTGTAGCAAGTCATAAACTTCATTAATACATCCTGATGAAGTATTTTCTATAGGCAGCACACCGCAGTCACACTCTCCAGATTCCACTGCACTGATAATGTCATCAAAGCTGTGACAGTTCTTCGGTCTGATGTAATCGGCAAGAGAATTAAAATACTTATAGGTGGCAAGATAGGAGTAGGTTCCGACATTACCAAGAAATGACACCTTTAAATCCCTGTTGAGCTGATGACTGGTACTGATAATCCCAAGAAGATGAGATATCTTGAGGGATTCGGAATTTTTGTAGACCTTCCCGAAAACACTATCAATAAAATCCGGTGAAAGATTCATAGTCATTCCCAGATCCTGCAGCTTCTGGATATTGGTTTTATTAAGTTCATCATCTCTGACAGGAAGGCCCAGACTGTATTTCTCATTTGCCAGAGCAATATCTAAATCCTTTCTTTCCGCCAGAAGTCTGACAATCTGTTTATCAATATTGTTAATACTGTCGTGTAATTCAGCAATCTTATCCATTAAAACTCCTGCTCCATCCTTCGCAAAGAATCATTATGCCAAAACCGGCCGATGCAACCATACTCACATGCTCTCAAAAAATTCAGAGTCTCGGCTCTCCCGGGATAATCTCACCTTTTTCAGCATTAGTATAAAACAAAGAGATTAAACGGGATTCCAACCGGCATCATCTTCCAGAAATTTACATTCACAAGCTACGGGAAATTATATCAGTCTTTACGAAATCAAGGTTAAAATTTTAATGTCAGGCTTTATCTTTGCCTTTTTTCAACGGTAAAAACATTTTCCGCCATATCTTACGAATCAATTATAGAAACCAAAATCTCACGGCGTAAAGAATATATCAATTATAAACAATAGTCCCTCTTAAAATTAAAATATATAAAATAACTTAACGGAATTAACAATTATAGGTAGTTATCACATTGCACAAACTAAAAACTTATCGAAAAAATGAACCAATCAAAATAATACGCATTAGTGGAGATAGCTTTGTTTTTTTCAGATAAAATCATTATCTGACAAGCACTTCAGAAACCCCTATTATAAAAAACAGAAAATCGGAGTCATCTAAAAGCAGATCCAGTATCAGGTAAACCGGATACTGGATCCAAAGAAACATATACATTAGTAGCAAACAATTGAAAGCATTATCTAAAAAATAAAAAGCGGATATAATGGTGGTCTTTATATCCGCTGGTAATGCTATAAACTCTCAATTTATATTACCAAATATATATTATTATGAAGCTAAACCGTTACCATGTAATTGATAACGATTTCATGAGTACATGATAACCTAAAAATACAAAGTTATCCACATTAATTTTAAAAAAATGTGAAAATTGTATGAAAAATAATCAAAATTATGTAATATAAAAGTTTTTATATTATTATAGAACAGATATTACACTTACTAATTTTATAACAACAAAGAAAAATCACATCAATTACATTTTTCCCAGAATATTGTTAAATCTGATACCATAAACGTTTTAAAACTAGCTTTTTAAGCTGTTTTGCTGATTTTTATGCATATACTTTCATTGAATCAAAAAAGAAACTGATGCAAATTACAGTGATTTTGCAATAGCTGTACCCTCATTGTGAATTAAAGACTTCCAATCTCCTGCCATTCATCGTCTGAGAGAAGCTTGTTAAGATCAATAAGAATCATCAGTTCTCCGTTCCGGTAACATACACCTTTAATAAAACGGGCGTTGGCATCCGTACCAATGTTCGGAGTAGGATCGATTTCGCTGAGAGCCAAATCTACAACCTCAGAAACTCTGTCCACCAGTATACCTACCACCTGTTTGTTGACCTCAATAATGACAATACGGGAATTTTCATTTATTTCCGCCGGAGCTATGCCGAAACGCATTCTAGCATCAATTATGGTAACCACACTGCCACGCAGATTAATAATGCCCAGCACATAATCCGGAGCCCCCGGTACCGGAGCAATATCCGTGTAACGGAGAACTTCCTGAACCTGCATAACATTTACACCATATAGTTCAGTATCCAAATGAAAAGTAACCCAGCGTAAAACCTGATCATTACTACTCTCATCACCACCGGCTTTAGTAGCGTTATCATTATCTACCATACATAACTCCTCATTTTGAATATACTCAAAAAATTTCCGTCATAACAGGCTGCAGTACCAGTTTTTTACACTGAAACGATGTTTTCTCATCTCCGATTTTCATAATAAATCCCCGGCATACGGCAACCTTTCTTAAAATATTCTCATTCCTCAGAATCCTTTAATCTTTTCTGCCTACGTAAGCATTATTATTTATATCAAGGCCATGCTCTAGCATTTTTTCCAATTCCTTCACATGAAGTAAGGCACACATCTCATTTTTCAAAATTCCAGCCAGCCATGGTCTGTCTCCCTCGACAATACGCCATTTAACATCCTGCTTCTTTATGGTTTTTGTTCCTATAAGCTCATCACACTGAAGTCCCCAGTTATGATTATTCAGCAGAATAATAAAGTGATATGTATGCTCAACTATTTCCTTTCCCGGAAGCATCCATTTTGCCGTGTCCACTACAGACACCGTTCTCTTGGAAATATTCGTTAATCCGGCATACCATTCCGGCTTACCGAAAATAGCATTAATATGAACAGGCTTGTAAATACCGCCGAGAAGTGAAAGTGGTACGGAAAGAACCACACCAGCAACCTTAAATAGCAATACCACAAACTCCTCGCCTAAATCAATATTCCTCCAGCTGGTTTTGCCTTCTCCCGTCTCAGTACATGTTTCTGTCGCGGTTTTAGTACCGGTGTCAGTTCTAGAGATAACGTTCGTTTCTGTTTCCGTCACTGTACCGGCATTTACATCAGTCACAGTTTTTACAGCAGAGTTCGTAATGGCAGATACAGTTTTTACAGCAGTAACCGCAGAAGTATCAGTCATAACAGCTGCTGGTATAGGCTGTACCTCTGGACTTTTTATTTCTACAGCCGTCTTTACTATCGTGACGGGTTCACTTGTTTTTACCTCTGCTGTTTCAATCTTCTGCTCAGTCTTTAAAGCTTTTTCTGTTGCCTGTTGCACCATCTCCGATAATTTCTGTAGCATCGGGGCATGTTCAATTACCGGACGATATTTCACCTCATCTTTTTTTTTCTGAACAGCCTGACGCGGTTCAGAATTATCAAGGGCCGGTTCTGTGAGCAGTGAATTAAAATAATTCACCATGGCCGCCTTCTGATCTATGCGACTCATAGCCTGCACCCTTCCATGATTACTAGATCCGTAATTAATTTTTTATAGGCGAGTACACCGCGGGATTTAGGACTGATAAGTGAAAGAGGTATATGTCTTTCACTAGCGTCCCTGAATCTGGTATCAATTGGAATTACCCCCTGCCAGACCTTTTCCCCGTAGTCCTTTCTTATAGAATCAAGACTGATATTTGATGCCCTGGTTCTCTTGTCGTACATCGTGGGAACAATCAGATACTTCATTGCCTTGGCTTTGGTTCCCCGAAGTATTTCAAATGTTTTCATCATACGTTCAAGCCCCTTGAGCGCCAGAAACTCCGTTTGTGTAGGAATTAGTACCATTGAACTGGCAGCCAAAGCATTAACCATCATTACACCAAGAACCGGTGGACAATCAATGAGCACTACGTCAAATTCGTTTTCCAAAGATTTGAGGGCCTTGGTAATAATCAGACCTGAACCGTCATCACTGAGACTTTTATCTAGAGTAGCCAAAGCAATTGAACCAGCCATCAGGCTGATATTTTTGTACTCTGTGGCAATCAGAACCTGTCTTGCCATGTCATCAATATTGACATTATCTCCACTTTTGAAGATTGATGGAACAAACAAATCAAAAAGGGTATGATCCAGTTCATCTGAATCATAACCGAAGCAGGATGTGAGGGAGGCATGAGGGTCTGTATCAAGAACCAATACTCTTCTTCCGGCAGCTGCAAGAATACCGGCCATAGTTATCACGGTGGTCGTTTTCCCCACTCCACCTTTCTGATTTGCAACAGTCCACACTACCATCTTAAAGCCTTCATTCCTTTTTCGATTTGTAATTATGATTATTATGAATTTATATTACGGCATCATGTCTGACATTCAGTAAAATGTACTCCCAACCTTCATCTACGGAAAGAAAACAATCACCGATCCGTCTACGTTCTGTCTGCAAGACCGGACTCAGTTACGGATTTAGGCATACCGTAAATAACACATGACTCCTCACTCTGAGCCCATACAGTTGAACCTTCGGATTTGAGAATTTTAGCTCCCTTGGTACCATCACACCCCATGCCGGTCATAACTACGGCAAGAACCCTGTTCTTACAACACTTGGCAAGACTTGCAAAGGTAATATCAATACACGGACGATAATGAATATTCTCCATTGATTCACGAATCTTCATAACCATTCTGCCGTTTTGTCTGTCCACCATAAGTTGCTGACCGCCAGGCGTGATATAGATACCTCCCGGTTCAATAACCTGCCCGTTCCTCGCTTCACAGACATTCATGCTACAGTTCATGTTAAGCCTCTCAGCAAAGGAATTCGTGAAATTCTTCGGCATATGCTGGATAATCAGTATTGGAAGAGGAAAATCAGCTGGAATCTGGGATAATAATCTGTAGAGCGCTGAAGGACCTCCGGTAGAACTGCCAATAGCCACAATATCATATTCCTTTTTTTTCCGGACAACCTGTCTCGGAGTGAATACGGATGAGGCTTTAGACTCGGCAATACGTTTTCTGAACATGGCATAATGTTCATCATCCTCAGCCCTCCCCTGGCTTCTGCTCATCCAGGAAATTTTACTGGTATCAGGAACCTTGTGGACACTACTAGTAGTATCTCCCTGAGCACCTGCTACAACGTCTGTCTCTTTTTTCGCAATCGACTTTTCAGTACCGGAACCATACCGCATTCGCTCCTGAATCATTTTTAATTTCTCGGCATTGTTACGGTTTATCCGGTCTATTTCAGTGACATTACTGGATATCTTCTGAGAAAGACTGTTTGTGCCATCCCAATCTACAGATGTTCTGAATACTGACGAAGAACCTGATGAGGTATTAGAAGATGTCTCCCTTAGGGAACTGCGGGGATATTTTCTGCCTGAGGCTATCACAGTACCGTTTTCGTCAGAATCTTTATTACCTGACTCTTTTACCGAACGTAGCTCCGCCAGATGCTGTGCCTTACTGAGTGCTAGAATTTTTTTACAAATATTATCCACAACACTGCTGTTTTTTTCAGCAAGGTCACGAAAATTCTTCGGCAGAAAATCAAGGGCTCCGCACTCTAAAGCCTTCATGGTAATCTCTGCCCCGCTTACCGTAAGAGAGGAAAACATCAGCACAGGAGTAGGATATTTATCCATAATAGTACGCAGGGCATCCAGCCCGTTCATACCGGGCATTTCAATATCCATGGTAATAACATCAGGCTTAAGCTGTTTTGTGAGATCAATAGCCTCCCTGCCGTTGGAGGCAAATCCCACTATACTGATTCCGTTCTTCCCGTCAATCGCTTCTGAAAGTCGCTTTTTAAAAAAGAAGGAATCATCTACCACAAGAACTTTAACACTCATATCAATTATCGACAAATGTTGAAAACACCATAACCAAATATTGCGTTTAAACCAGCTGTTAGTTTTTTTATCATCCGGTATTATTTCTTTATATCTAAGGAGAAGCCACTTCCTTAATTAACTTTTATTCCTGCCACATAATAAAACGGAACTACTATTCTGAGACATGCTCATTTTCCGCCAACTGAACTGTTGTTTTTTTCTGAATCTCCGGCATTTCCGGAATCAGCATTTCTAGAATTGGAAGATTTACTGTTCTTAGAAAAATTACTGTTCATCTTCTTATACATTGAACTTATATACCTACTGGCGTAAAAGCGAAGCAGACCGGCAATATCAATGATAAGAGCTATACCTCCTTTGGAGGTGATGGCGGATCCCGCTATCCCCGGAGTACGGTGCAGAAGTCTATCTAGAGGTTTTATAACTACTTCCTCCTGCCCCAATAATTCATCAACCACAAATGCCACCATCTGATCGGTACCGTTACGCACCATGATTACATGAGCATTCTTAGGGTGAGTAACCTTCTTTTTGTCCCTTATCAGCCAGTCCTGCAGGAAAAACAGCGGATATGCTTTTTCTCTGATAATGATCATCTGCTGGCCGTCAACCACATTAATACTGGACAGATCCAGAAAAAATATCTCGTTTATGGATGACAGTGGCAAAGCAAAATTCTGTCCGCCCAAACCAATCATCATAGTCTGAATAATAGCCAAAGTAAGCGGAACTTTGATTTCAATAATGGTACCCTCTCCCTTATGAGAGAATACGGTGAGTGTACCATTAAGCTTGGTAATGGAGGTTTTAACCACATCCATCCCCACGCCGCGCCCTGAGATATCAGAAATCTTTTTCTTTGTGGAAAATCCCGGTGCAAAAATCAGATTAAAAATCTCATTCTCAGTTAATGAATCAGCATATTCACGATCGATAATTCCCTTTCTAACCGCTGTATCTTTAATTAATTGCGGATCCAGACCTGAACCGTCATCAGATACACGCAGCAGGACATGATCACCATGCTGGGCTGCACTCAGGGTTACAGTACCCTTTGGCGACTTACCAGCCTTGACTCTTTCCTCAACAGTTTCTATACCATGGTCGCAGGCATTGCGCACCAGATGAATCATCAGATCAGCAAGTCCGTCTATAAGATTTCTGTCGAGGTCGGTATCCTCACCTTCCATAACGAGTTCGATCTCTTTATTAAGAGTTCTAGCCAGATCTCTTACCACTCTTGGAAAACGTCCGAACACCTTCTTAATCGGCTGCATACGAGTTTTCATTACCAGTCCCTGTATGTCACCGGTAATAAGATTGAGATTACCTATGGCCTTCTGAATTTCTTCAATATTGCTACCAACATCTGCATGGGTACTGCTCAGACCGAGAAGCCTGTTTCTTACAAGAACAAGTTCTCCAACCATATTCATAATACTGTCGATAACCTTAATATCCACACGCACTGTGGAATCGGCTACCGTAGCCAGACTAGTTCGTAAATGCTCGGCATTAACGGCAGGCTTAGCCCCGGGGATATCATCATCGGCATTCTTTTGTGAAGTATTTTGAGTTGCCACCTTGCCTGTTGTCGCTGATTTCGAACTGCCTAGAGATTTCTTTATTGCTTCCAGTATTGAACCTGAACCGGTTCCGGTCTTTACATCAGTAGCGGTTCCGGAAATATTTGAAACATTCCTTGAAGGTGCAGTCGTTTTACTGTTTTCTTGAACTCCGGTGTCTGCGACTGTATTTTCAGGTTCAGATTTATCTTCTTTGCCCTCATCACTTTTTTCGCCCGTCGGAAAATTACCAGCACCGTACAAAGAATCGAGCAGAGCATCAAAATCATCATCAGCTATACCGCCTTTGGATCCGAAGGACATTACTTTCTGCTCCATGCCTTTCGAAGTACCGGAAGTTCCAGCAGATGTTTTATCTGAAACATTAGTATCAGCTTTGGTACTGCTTATATCAGACGCCGCTGAAACTGGAGTTTTACTTGAAACTTGAGATATTACAGGTGGTTTACCTGAAGGATTATCTCCAATATGGGCATCAGAGTATGGCGCTGACACTTTCTTTTCATTATCCTTCTCAGAATTCTCTGAAGAAGAAACATTATCAAGATTCTTCAACTCAGGAATGGAGACCGGAGTAGCTTCCGCAGCCGCAAGCATTGCTTCAAAATCAGCATCAACCGGATCAGTGCCACTTTTACTTTTCAAAGATGAATTATCACCGGTGTTAGCTTTATCACCTTGTCCTGCAGCCAGTGAATTAAGCAGAGCCTCAAAATCACTATCTGTGAACTCCTTTTGTGGGGTATCGGTCTTAACATCCCCCATCTCTCCATCTTTAACCTTAGCCTTATTACCAGTAATTCCGGCTTCAGCACCTGCAACACTACTTTCAGACTGTGCAGTATTGGTGTTTTCTTTATCTTTATTAAGAGAATCCAGCAGAGCTTCAAAGTCGTCATCGGTAAACTCTTTCTGAGGAGTTTTGTCACTTACTGCTTCTTTCTTGGCATCAGTAACAGATGAAGCAATCTGAGATATGTTCTTAGCTTTAGTAGATTTATTATCAGGAGATTTATTGTCACCGGCATTATTCAGGGAGTCAAGAAGAGCCTCAAAGTCGTCGTCTGAGAACTCGTGTTGCGCAGGAGTATTTTTTTTTAAATCGACAGTTTTTTTTTCAGCCGCACCGGAGGAATCAGAATCAGGAAGAGAACCTGAATTAAGAGCATCGAGAAGAGCATCGAAATCGGCATCACTGAATTCCTTACCGGAATTATCCAGTGAATCAGCAGTAGCCTGAGGTTCAGGCTGTGCAGTGGAAGTAGATTTTCCGGTAGACTGTTCCGGATCAATTACCTGAGCCAGTTTTTCCAGGATATTACTGTAGTCTTCAGGTATCTTCGGATATGAGTCCTGTTTAATTTCCATAAACATGTTACATATACAGTCATATGCCTGCAGAACAACGTCCATCAGTTCATGAGTTACACGACATGAGCCTTTTCTCAGGGCATCAAAGACACTTTCAGCCCCATGACATACGTCAACCAGTTCCTTAAAATTCAGAAAGCTGGCACCACCCTTAACTGTATGGAACCCCCTGAATATGGAATTTAGTAACTCATGATCATCAGGAGTCTTTTCCAGATCAACCAGCTGATTGGAAATATTATCTATGATTTCACCGGCTTCCACCATGAAATCTTCCAGAATCTCCTGATCTACACCCTCTAAAGCCATAAAAAACCTACTTCATTACGAACATCTGAAAAATCATGCCGTATAAATAATTTCGAAGGCTGTAAAAACTGCAACTTACAGCTGCAAACTAATTTTTAGCCAGTCTTCCAAATATCCTATCCATCTTTGCCTGCAGTTCTTCGGCAGTAAACGGTTTAACTATAAAACCATTTAATCCGGCCTTTGCTGCAGCAACCAACTCATCCTGATCGATCTTCGCGGTTACCATCATTACCGGTATCTTACATAAATCCGCATCGGATCTAATGGCTACCAGCAAATCAAACCCCTGCATCTTCTCCATATACCAGTCAGTAATAACAAAATCGAATTTTGAGTTCTTTAAAAGCTGAAGTGCCGTACTGCCGTCATCTGCCTCTTCAACATTATCGAACCCTAAATCTTTAAGAACCTTTCTTTCAATTTTCCTCATAGTAGAAAAATCATCAACAATAAGAATCCTAATAGATTTATCCACGATTAAAACTCCAAATAAACAAATATATAAAATCATTATGCACAATCACAGGATAATTTCAGAGATCTAATCTACAAATTAAATTGAGTACCAGAAAACATTCAAAAAGTGTAAACAGAGTCATATCAGGCAGATAGCACAAAAAAGAAAACTAATAACCATTGATTTACGATCTCTGACATCTACTCAATTACAAAAAATATTATAAAGTCAAAACAAGGCCGAATTATTATGGAGAGATAACATTGAAAGAGTATAACTCATTAGAAATATCCATACACATACAAGAGATTTTAACAGGCACAGAATATACACAATAAACAGAATAAACAAAAACTTAAAAGCGATGAGTTAAAATAAAAATTTTTAAATAGAGGATTAAAATATTAATTACGGATAGAGATGATAGAAGAATAAAAAACCGCCCTTTATACAGGACGGTTCCATAAGATTTCGGCCGAAGCCATCAGTAACACAGTAAAAACTGTTATCTTTTAGATTTAGATGCCTCAATGAAGGTCTTCTGAGCAGTAGTAGAACCAGCTCTTTCCGCCTCAGCAACCAAAGCAAATGCCTTTTCATAGTCACCGGCCTCAACAGCCTTTCTAATCATGCTGTTATAAAGTTCCTCAGTTTCCTTCATCATAGGAGCTTTAGTTTCCTTCTCAGAAACACTACCGGTATTGTTTAACGCCTTGTTATCGAGACCTGTACCAGCTATATCATTGGAATTAACAAGATTGTTTCCCTTACTGTCAGTTGAGATAACCGCTGATGTTCCTTCACGCTGGGATGATACAGAATAAACCTCTCCTGAAGACAGAACAACATTCTCCTGACGGTTTGAATCCTCTTCCTTACCACCGATAAGCGGACCATCAAGATAATTAAGAAGACTTTCAGTTGTGGTCATATCCTCCTGCTTGAACTTAAAGGTAATATTCAAAGTACCGATCGGTGCATGCGGAATTTTAATATCAGGAAGCTTATCAACAGTATTTCTCATTGCAATATTACGCTTAACTTCAGGATGCATAATAAAAGTACTGCCTTTCAGCTCTTCAGGGGTTGTATACACTACCATATAGGCAAGTTCCCTGCCTGGCTTGGCACTGGCATTATTAACAACAATTTTAGCAGCGAGAACTCCATCGAAAACAGCACTGTCTCTATATTTAAACGCTGAAGGTCTGATAGAGCTTACTAAATGTTGTTGTAATTATTGCAGATTCAAAAGAAATTGATAAATAGCTGACATTCAAAGGCAACTGGAAGATTTTAAAGAAACTTTTGCCTGTTTCAAAGTTAAATGCCTCAGCATTGCTTTCATCAATATCATAGGACTCACTGGAAGCTTTAGTCACATTAATAATATGACCATTAAAAAGATTATTTTCACAGCAGACCTTGGCATTGGCCAGTTGGGTATTAGCCTCGTCAAGACTTACAAATGAAGGTCCCGGTTTTAAAAAAACATCTTTAAAGGTTTGACATCCGTTTAAAGATACCATCCCTATTAAAAGAGCCATACTTGTTAAAAATACTGATTTAAACATGAATCCTCCAAAAATACCTCAATATTTTAACGTATAAGACAGATTTTTGCTAAATAAGTTTTACTCCAAACAAAAATTAACCCAAAAAAACAATAACAACACTGTTACTAAGCTCATGTAAAATAGTATTTCAAATCACAGATACATCACTAGATATCTTAGTTTTAATGAAAATAGATATAAATAAACTGACTCATAACATCTTTATAATGAATAAGAAATCATTACAAACTCGGCATGCACAGGCTTGATTTAATATTTAATACAGTTAGGCACTTGCAACCTAAAAATAACAAAAACAA
>OMYE01000211.1 GCA_900315145.1 uncultured Pseudomonadota bacterium
CTATTGGCATAACGATATAAACAAAGACGATTATTTAACTAATGTGATAGTGTTGGAATAAAAATGTTTAAGTTTATCAGAAATATTTTATCGTTCTTTGTTGAAGAAAAAGTTGATTTAAGGAATGTAGAAGTTCCAAAAATTGATTACACTTGTGAGATTCTACAAGCTATTGCTGACTCTGATTTATCTGAAACTGATAAAAATGAAATGATAAAAAAGATTGAAAGAGCTTGTTGTACTTATCCATATAAGTTCTTTAGCAAAGAAAATTATGAGTACATTAAAAGGAGACTTGACAATGCTAGACAAAGCTATTGAACACGGCAAAGAACATCGTAAACAGTATCGAGGTTCTAAGGTATTTGATAGAACATGCAGGAATCATGGTGGTTGTGATTGGTGTAAAGATAATCGGTTATACAGAACCAACAGGTTAGAAGAAAAAGCAAAACAAGACATTGAAATAGCGGAGGAATTATGACATTACGAGAATTTATCGAGCAGGAAATCAATTTAGGCACAATCTCATGTTTTGAAGATTTTAGGTCAAGTCTGCAAGGGTTAACACTCTATGACGGTGAGGAAATCGACTTAGACGAATATAAAGATTACCTAGACCATGATATAGAGTGGGTTGAGATAAAGCAAAATTATAATCGTTATTACGGTACAGTTTGGTATGAAATCGAATTGGTGAATGAGGAGGAAGAATAATTATGACAGTTACACGTAATGAATTAGATAAGAGAATTAAGGATTTTTCCGATATTCAGTCATACAGACAGTACGATGATAAATACGTTGGTGAAACAGGTTATTTCACTGATTATTTTGCCGATTTAACAGATTTGAGCAGATGTAAAAAATCAGTTTTAGTGGCGATTGACGATGATACTGTTACTGATAATCTATTCGATGCTGGTAATGGATTTTATCGCTTTTTTATCCCCGAATCCCTTTTAAAAGAAGTTAAGTATAGACCGTTAACAAAAGACGAATTTATACGAATGTTTAACAACGGCGTTTTCGGTCAGTGGGTAACACTAAAAAACATTATTGATAATAAAGAATCATGTTTTCAGATTGTTGGGTATTTTCACGCTCCCGATGATACGTTTGCAGTTTGTTTTGGTTCACATGAATTTTCCTTACAAACACTGTTTGATTATTATCGGTGGAAAGACAGCGATGGTAATTGGCGAGTATTCGGTGTTGAAGTTAAGGATGTTGACTAATGGAAAACAATAATTTTTTGGTGGTTGGATAACGAAAACACAGAGGAAAAATAATGAAAATAATCCTTTTAGCAATTATCACGTTAGCTTGCGTTAGTGATGCACATGCAGTTGGCTCTGCCGTTAGTTCTGCTGTTATCTCTAGTGCTAGTAGTACAGCGTCAACTTATTATATCTTTCATAATAAAAAGCCCAGTGATCCACATCAAATAAATAATGCAAAACTATTGTCAGACAACAACGGCTCTGTTACAATTCCGTGTAAAGTTTATTGGATTCCTACAGGATTTTTTGAAAAAGACGAAAATCGAGTTGACGTTCAGAAAACTCATAAAACATGTGAAGAAGATAAACAAATAATTGAACAGTTGAATGGCGTTAAGTACAGGTTCGGTAAAGCGACTATGTACGATAGCTATAACAAAAAGGCTTATATCGAATTGATTAAGGAGTAATTATGTTAGAGTTAGACCCTAGAATTAAAGACAGATCCGTAATTAAAACAGTTTTAGAAGCTAATAAAAGTTTTATAGGCAAGGTCGGATATTTTGCAGATTTTTTATACGAATTATCCGATTTATCCGATTTAAGCAAGTGCCACCACGGTAAAATTACAGGTATTGACGAATCAGGTAAAACAGATTATTGTTTTAAATTTGATTATTATGGCGAACCATCAGACAGTATGCTTTTTATCGCTGATGAGGATTTGTTACCGCCTGCGGAAGAATACAGACCTTTTAACTCACAAGAATTTGTGAACAAATTTGATGTGGGTAAAATTGTATGCTTTAGACACAAAATTAGAAAAGAGATGGATAAGGTTGCTTATCCACCTAGCGTCAGAGCGTTGGTTACGAGCATTGAATATTATAAAGATCCTACAATCCGTATAGGGGATTGTTGGTATTCATTAGAACGCTTGTTTGAAGATTATGAGTTATACGATAAAGCATTAGGCTGGATTCCGTTCGGAGTAAAAGTACATGGATAGATACGAACTTGTTGACTTTTTACGAGATTACATTCAAAATAAACTTAATAACGATAAACCAAACTT
>OMYE01000118.1:0-4277 GCA_900315145.1 uncultured Pseudomonadota bacterium
GAGTTTTTCGAGACATGCGGTATCCGTACCGGTACGTTTAGCATAATCCTCCAGCTGATCCGGCATAATGCCTTCAACAGATACATATTTAGCCTCACTGTTACCTAAAATATAAGTGCATACGGCACTTACCGGACTCATCATAAAGCTATCGGTTATCCTGAGACCTATTCGCTCCTCTACCTGCATTACCTCCCATAACGCCAGCTTTGCCCGGTGATCCGGACAGGAAGGATAGCCGATAGCAGGTCTGATGCCGGTAAATCTGCCGGCAAGAATATCCGCAGGATTCAGAGCTTCACTGCTGTATCCCCAGTATCTGGTACGAATCAGATAATGAACCATGGCTGCCGCAGCTTCAGCAAGACGGTAGCTGAGTGTCTGTACCAGCATGCTGGAGTACATATCATTTTCCTGATTAAATTTCTGCACAGTTTCATCCATACCGATACCGGCATTAATAGCCATGGCACCGATGGCATCATCCTTTTCATCAATAAAATCTGCTAGAGAGCCGTTTGGCTGGTTTCTGCTGCTTAAGTCACGCTGATCTCTAAGGAAATTAAAGTAATGAATGCCGTTTTCCGTCTCCAGAGCCACATCATTATCGTTAACACGGTGAGCCTTGAAAATACCGAATACAGCTTTAATCTGCAGGAGATTCTCCTTTTCCATGCGGGAAAGCATTCTCACTGCGTCATAGAAAAGGTTTACCGCATCATCATTGACCCGTTCCCTGTCAATAAAACCGCAGTTAAAGAAATCAGAAGCATCCGCATCAAGTGGTGAAGCGAGAACATTACCGCTGTCATCAGAAAGTGCTGCTTCAGTAGTAACATGGAGCCCGCCCAGGAGATTTACATACTTATCCTTGTATTCCCATGACCGGAAAAAACCCTGCCAGTCAATAAATTTAATGAGTTCAGGAATAGCCAGATCGAGAACCTTCACGCCGTATTCCTTTGGAGCTGCAGCCTTGGAAACCGAGAAATCCACTTTTATGGAATTCTTGTTAGCTTCTTCAAAAGATAATGTCTTTATCTTGGCATATTTCAATTCATGAATATGTCTTGCAAAGGCGTACTCTGCCTTAAGCTTAGCCACGAAAGCTGGTTTCAAATCCTTAGAAAGCAGACTCTGGGCAATGGTTACCCCGCGGCTGGCGTTATTAACATAGACAATAGGAGCGCTGTATTCCTTTTCCAGCTTCACGGCAGTATGAGCTTTTGAAGTAGTTGCTCCGCCAATCATAACCGGAATTTTCAGGCCGGCCTTCTCCAGTTCCTGAGCAACATGAACCATCTCATCGAGTGAAGGTGTAATCAGTCCGGAAAGACCTATTAAATCCACCTTTTCCTTAATGGCTGTTTCAATAATCTTTTCACATGGAACCATAACGCCTAAATCAATAATCTCATAGTTATTACACTGAAGCACTACTGATACGATGTTTTTACCTATATCATGAACATCCCCCTTTACTGTCGCCATCAGGATTTTACCATTAGAGCCGGAGCCTTTCTTGCTCTCCTTGATAAACGGTTCCAGATAGGAAACTGCTTTTTTCATGACACGGGCGGATTTAACCACCTGCGGCAGGAACATTTTACCTTCACCGAATAAATCCCCCACCACATTCATACCGGACATTAACGGTCCTTCAATAACCTCAACCGGATTTCCAAGCTTCTGTCTCGCCTCTTCCACATCCTGATCGATATATTCGGTAACACCTTTGACCAGAGCGTATTCAATTCTTTTTTCTACCGGATCCTCACGCCATGAAAGATCAATCTGGGAATCCTCTTTCTTAAGAGAACCGCCGGCACGATACTTTTCAGCAATAGCCAGGAGCTCATCAGTAGCCCCCTTGTGAGTGTTCAGAATAACGGCTTCAACCTTGTCACGGAGTTCTTTAGGTATATCATCATAAACGGACAGCTGACCTGCATTAACAATACCCATATCCATACCGTTCCTGATGGTATAGTAAAGGAATACGGTATGTATTGCCTGTCTTAACGGTTCATTACCTCTGAATGAGAACGATACGTTTGATACACCGCCGGAAATCATGGCATAAGGCAGTGTCTCTTTGATGGTCTTTACGGCATTGATAAAATCAAGAGCGTAGTTATCATGCTCTTCAATACCCGTAGCCACGGCAAATATATTCGGGTCGAAAATAATATCCTCAGGAGGAAAACCTACCTCTTCGGTAAGCAGTTTATAGGCTCTGGTACAAATCTCTATTTTGCGATCATAGGTATCAGCCTGGCCTTTTTCATCAAAGGCCATAATTACAGCGGCAGCCCCGAAACGTCTGATAACCCTGGCATGATCTAAAAACTTATCCACACCCTCCTTCATGGAAATGGAGTTCACTATTCCCTTACCCTGAACACACTTGAGACCGGCAACAATAACGTCCCATTTGGACGAGTCGATCATTATCGGAACCTTGGAAATCTCAGGCTCCGAAGCAATCAGATTAAGATAACGCACCATGGATTTCTCAGCATCTATCATACCTTCATCCATGTTAATATCTATGATCTGGGCTCCGTTCTCCACCTGAATTCTGGCGACCTCAATGGCCTCATCAAATTTCTCCTCTTTGATAAGACGGCGGAATTTCGCACTACCTGTTACATTGGTACGTTCACCGACATTGATAAAGAGGGAATCAGGAGTTATAGTCAGAGCCTCCAGACCGCTTAACCTGCAGACCTTTGGTAAATCAGGAAGCTTTCTCGGGCTGACACCTTCCACTGCCTCGGCAATAGCCTTTATATGAGCCGGAGTGGTACCGCAGCAGCCACCGACTATATTCAGAAAACCTGATTCAGCCCATGATTTGATATATTCCTGCATCTGTTCAGCAGTTAAATCATAGCCGCCGAATGCATTAGGAAGACCGGCATTAGGATGTACGGACACATAAAATTCACAGATGGAGGAAATTTCTGCTACGTACGGAGCAAGTTCTTTCGGACCAAGAGCACAGTTAAAACCGAAGGAAACAGGTCTTGCATGACGTAAACTGTTATAGAACGCCTCAACAGTCTGGCCGGATAATGTTCTGCCGGAGGCATCGGTAATGGTACCGGATATCATTATCGGGATACTGCTCCCCAGTTCTTCGGAAACACTCTCCACAGCGTAAACCGCTGCTTTGGCATTTAAGGTATCAAAAACTGTTTCAATGATAATTAAATCGGCTCCGCCGGCAATGAGCCCCCTTGTTGCCAGTTCATAGCCGCCTACTAGATCATCAAAGGTAACATTTCTGGCACCGGGATCATTCACATCTGGTGATATGGAACAGGTTCTGTTTGTAGGTCCCAGCACCCCGGCTACAAATCTCGGCTTTTCCGGAGTCTTTAATGTCATTTCCACAGCCAGCTTTTTAGCAAGTTCCGCTGATTTAAGGTTCAGCTCATAAGTCCTGTCTGACATATGGTAATCAGCAAGAGGAATCGGCGTGGCATTGAAACTGTTGGTCTCAATAATATCTGCACCGGCATCCAGATAAGCCTGATGAATAGCCCCTATCACATCAGGTCTGGTAATACAGAGAAGATCGTTACAGCCCTTTAAGTCGCATTCTGAATCAGCAAAAACATCACCGCGGTAGTCCTGTTCGGTTAAACCATAGGACTGAATCATTGTTCCCATGGCTCCGTCAAGAATCAAAATTCTTTTATTCAGTTCATTTATTAAAGCGTCTTTCCGATCCGAGAAGTTTGATGCGGTCATATCTGTTCCTGTCTAATGTTAATTGATACAGTGGCCTGTCCGGAATAAGCGCCAGATTATTCCGGCTCGCAATATGGATTCAACCTGTATGCCTTTAGCCTGTACCTGAATAATAACCTGTTTAGAACAGGCGGTATGTTCGCTCTATAAACATACTGAATTAAACATCCAGGGATGATTTCACACAGCCTTTATAAAATTTAATAACCTGTAAAACCATAGAGCAGGCTTACTTAAACAATCAATGCCCGACATCTTAAGTTCCCTGACAATACCTGCAGAACGTAAGAATGAGAGTCCTAGCTTTGTGAATCCATAAGCTGATAAATATTAAAAAAAATCATTTTAAGAGCATCAATAAGCCTGTATTTCCTATTTTTACTCTCAAAATGACATTTATTTATTTGTTTGTTTATTTCTTTTTGCAGGTTTACACCATGTTCATACAGAAAAGATTCCACGTTAAAAATAACACACCTCAGAATCCGCGCCAGCTGAACATTAATGACGAATTCTCT
>OMYE01000118.1:4306-10052 GCA_900315145.1 uncultured Pseudomonadota bacterium
CCGGAACCGGTATATCAAAATATAAGGCAGGTATCTGAGGTTTGCCGGCCCAGGAGAATCCGTCTATAAAAGTATTACTTCTTTCTCATTGTCTCCAAATCATACGGAGTATTCTGGTAAACATAGTAGTTTATCCAGTTTGCAAAAAGCAGATACGCATGACTCTTCCAGGTACAGAGAGGAATATTCTGCGGATCATTATTTAAATAATAATTTACCGGTATTGCCGGGTTAAGACCGGCGTTAATATCTCTTCTGAATTCGTTATCAAGAGTCTGGGCATCATATTCCGGATGACCGGTGACAAAAACCTGTCTTCTATCCGGTGAAACAGCAAGATATACACCTGTCTCATCAGAATCAGCCAGAATCTCCAGATCAGTATTTTCTTCAATATACTTGGTCTCAAAATTGGCAAAACGAGAATGAGGAGCCAGGAAATAGTCATCAAAACCGCGGATAAGCGGATCTGAGCTTGTGGATCTTCTGTGTCTGTACACACCAGAAAGTTTTACCTGTCTGGTCTGCTTAGGCAGATCATAAAAAACATTAAGTGCCGCCTGAACCGCCCAGCAGTTGAACATGGTACAGGTTACATGATCCTTGGACCATTTCATTATTTCCACCAAAGTATCCCAGTACTTAACCTCTTCAAAAGGAACCTTGCCGAGAGGAGCTCCGGTGATAATCATACCGTCATAATACTGGTCACGCACATCATCAAAACGCTGATAGAACGTATCCAGGTGAGCCTTAGGGGTATTCTTGGATACATGGTCATCTATGCGCAGTAAATCTACGATAACCTGAATAGGAGTATTGGAAAGCTTGCGTAAAAACTGAGTTTCAGTTTCAATCTTCTTCGGCATTAAATTAAGCATTAAAACCCTTAAAGGTCTAATATCCTGGTGAACAGCTCTGGTTTCAGTCATGACGAATACTTTCTCAGCTGTTAAAATACTGGCAGCTGGCAGAGCGTCAGGAATCATAATAGGCATAACATCTCTCCTATAGAAACACTTAGGCAACCGACTACATCAAACCAAGAGAAATCAACCGGAAGCACTGTTAATGCATAAACCGCTGTTCCTTTTTTGTTGTTGAAAAACATACCCGGTTCTACTATTCAATAATCAAACCGTCAGTTCCTATTACTGTGTAACTTAATTAATCTACTGATAATCAAAAAATGAATTAAAACTGTTTTGATAATAGTGCAATTATACACTAAATATGGATTTTATGTGATTTATAGCAATATTCTGACCTCTGCTGTTTTTCCAGAAATATAGCCGAAATAAAGCCAAAAAGCGTTCCCGGTACGGCAGTAATACCACATAAAACGTACATGACAATTATTCAGGTTGACAAAAAAAATTATTTTTCACAGAATTGACTTCAGTAATATACAAAAATAAAAGCAGGGATGGAATCTGACTGTGAGCCATAAGGCAATTCCCCTCTCTGTATTTCTTTTAAATACCAAAAAGAAGGTATGAAGATAATGAATACCAGTTTTATCCCACGTATAATCATTACCTTAATGGTAATTTTTCATCTGATTCTAGGTTTTTTCTACAGCGTTAACCAGAATATAGATAATAGTTCCGAAGGTTATGCCATGCTTTCTGCAGGGGCTTATAATCACTATTCCAGACAGACACTGGATCTTACCGGTGATTCTCTAAAAACAGTAATGGTTTCGGCACCGATGAATCTGTGGGAAAGTCCCTATGCGCCAATATTAGTCATGCTTCTGCTGAGATTAATAGCTTTTTATATTCTGTACCGTGAACTTTCACGGCTGTTCCATCCATCAACGATGGTCTGGTTCAGCATGCTGTTTCTGTTGTCACCGTGGCTTCTATACAACTCATTCCTGGGGGCAGACGCCTATATACAGCTGGGTGTTGCCGGATATCTCGTAAGTATTATGAGACTTACCCGTTCGGATATACCAAGGAGTTCATCCTTCCTGTGGACTACAGTTAACGTCTTCTCCATGCTGTGGTGTATGGCTCTGACGCCGGCATTTGCCCTGCTGCTGATGACTACAGTATTTTTATGGATTCGTAAAACCATCCATTTAAATGTCAGCGGTCTGATAACCAGTCTGGCAGTTATTGCCGTGGTAATGGTACCTTATATTAAACAGCTTCAGCTTAATGACGATCCGGTATACATGAACCACAGCCAGCACTATCCGGCATACAACCTCGTTCTTTTCTATCCGCTGTTTAAAGGGCTTATCTACTGGATGAGATACGGTACAACCGTATTCCAGAATGATATTCTTTTTAATACTGATTTCTCCTGGATTAGCGACAGTCATAATACCGCCGCCATCTGCAAGTATATATGGTATTTTGTTCTGATCATTACCGGAATAATAACCTTGATGATTAACCTCGCCGCCAACTACCTGATGCTGAAGGAGGTTAAACAGGTCTTTTTCCGTAACTTTTCTGAAAAACAGCAGCTTCTTTATCTGGAAATCATCTGTGCAGTCATGCTGATAGCTATTGTAGTTTATATAGCAGTAACTCCATATACCCTGTATAACAATACCCTCTCAGTATGTTTTGTATTTTCCCTTATTCCACTGCTGTGTATGATAGAGAAATTCAGCGGCGTCTCTATAACCGGACATCTCAAATGGATTATACCCGTGAGTATCTTTCTTATAACCGTAAACGGGCTAGCAGCCGTTAAATCAGGATGCTATGACATCAACAATAACTATGATGCTGTATCCGAAGACATCATCAGTCAGTCATTCAACTAACGGGTATTCCGCCGTTTAGAATCACCTGAACCGGTCCGATTCTAAACAGCGGAATATAAAACCAGCTTCAGTATTCTTATCATTCTAAAAAACGTCTGCCATAGAATAAGAACAACCACTATATGGTTTGGTCTCAAGTATACCGACCGGATATAACCAGACTGTTAACCAATACTTCGCCCGACATAGTTCAAGAGTGGCTAAAGTATATTAAGGATGGTGTTAATACCGGCCAAGAAGCCGGAAATTCTGACCATAGTAAACACTTCCGCAAATTATCAAATTAAAACTGATAAGGAACATTACAGAGCACAAAAAAAGAAGAAGACCTTCAGATCTTCTTCCTTCGTAATGTTTACTGTATAAATCACTACTAACTTATGCGCACGGCAGAAAGTTAGACATACTAATTCAACAGTGAGGCAATTTCTTCGAGAGATTCGTCAAATTCCTTACCGGTATTGTTCTTAAATACGTGAACTTCACCGATATCCTTAGGCATATTGAAATTACAACGTGAGATATATTCATCCCAATGTTCTAACTTCCAGGTATCGCGGCTGGAATTACGTTCGATCATACGACGGTGACAGGTTTCAGGTGAGGTTTCAACCCAGATAATAACCAGTCTAGCACCAATCTTTTCTAATTTAGCTCTTAGTTCAGCAACATAAGCAGGATCTCTGATTTCACGAGTGAACGGAGCATTGATTAAAACATTATCTTCATATTCCAGGGCTTCAAAAGCCAAATCCAGAACTGCATAATATTCGTAATCACGAATGTTCTCTTCAAAGAAATCTGAACTACGGTTATATTCTTGGTTAGCTACCTTAAAAATCTGCTTAGAAAGAACAATTAAAGTATCCTTGTCTAAGTAAACTACATGATCTAGTCTCTTAGCAATAGATTTAGAAACGTAAGTTTTCCCACAAGCTGGAGGAGAGGTTACAAGAATTAAACTTTTCATAGATATGCTTCACTAATTACTTACAATAACAATTTTTATCTACAGTCGACTACAACTCAAAAACCTCAATCTTTACTGTAATCTTTACCGTCTTTACGCGCAAAGACCGACATCAAATAATAGTAATAGTGTGATAAAAATTAAAAAATTAAAGAATTATACTCGACTGATAATAATATCACCTAATTGGATATTTTAGCAATTACATGTGATAAATAAAACAAAAATTTAATTAAAATAAATAATTGACAAAAGGAAAATCCGTATTTAGAATATTTCATATCTTTCCGATATGGATTATATACTTACTAAAATAACTTAAAATAAGGATTTAAAAATGTCAATTCATCAGAATATTACCGAATTAGTAGGGGGAACCCCTTTATTAAACTTAACCAAATTCACCGCAAAAAACGGCATTAACGCTGAAATTGTAGCTAAAATCGAATACTTTAACCCATCAGGATCCGTTAAGGATCGCGCAGCCCTGGCAATGATTGAAGATGCAGAAAAGAAGGGCATCATATCAGAAGGTGCTACAATCATTGAACCTACTAGCGGTAATACCGGTATTGGCATTGCAATGATTGCAGTAGCAAAAGGATATAAGGCTGTTCTCACTATGCCTGAAACAATGAGCGTAGAAAGACGTAATATTCTTAAGGCTTACGGAGCGCAACTGGAATTAACAGAAGGCGCACTGGGAATGAAGGGGGCAATTGAAAGAGCCAAGAAACTGGCAGAGGAGATTCCAAACAGTATTATTCTCGGACAGTTCAACAACCCGGCAAATCCTGAAGTTCACTACCATACCACCGGCCCTGAAATATGGAACGACACCGACGGCAAGGTAGATATTGTTGTAGCCGGCATCGGTACAGGCGGAACAATTACCGGCGTAGGAAAATTCCTGAAGGAAAAGAATCCAAATGTAAAAGTAGTAGCAGTAGAACCGGCCGGTTCACCGGTTTTATCTTCAGGAAAACCAGGTCCGCACAAGATTCAGGGTATCGGACCGGGTTTTGTTCCGGAAACACTGGATACTCAAATCTATGATGAAGTGATTACCATTGAAAATGAAGATGCTTTTGCAACAGGAAGGGAAATATCCCGTACTGAAGGCATTCTGGTAGGTATTTCATCAGGTGCAGCACTTCACGCTGCTAAGATCGTCGCCCAGCGTCCGGAAAACCAGGGTAAACGAATTGTAGTAATCCTTCCTGATTCAGGAGACAGATATCTCTCAACTCCGCTATTCAACAATAACTAAAACATAACTTCGTCAAAGTACGACATCTATAAAGCTTTTTCCTTTTTAATATACCGGTTACCCCGGTATATTAAATCATCCATACAGAAGTAAATGCATCAGGTATATGGTAATTTATCTGAATATTGTGCAAATTCTGCTTTCTCTTATCAGCGGTAATTAACTATAAATGAGCATCTGCCCCAACACCTGAAAAAGATTAATCTCATAGCATCATTTACACAATTAAAGAAGCACCTGCTGATTTCAGGTTTAGGAAATCAGTGCTACGAAAACTTCCCACTCTCCAACCATCCATTACCATCTCAATCTAAACCTGCAACGAGAATAGGTATTAGAATGTCAACACGCTTAAGCCATGATTTTAGTTAAAAGTCGTTCAGTATTTATTACCAAATACAGCTAACTCTTAAACACTGGATTAATGCATATCTCCAATATTACTTAACTACAATTTAACATAATTCTAAAGTAACCGATGAAAAAAGAAACATCAAACGTAAGAATAATGTCTGGGCTACAGCCTGCGCGAGCTTATAACGGTCAGTACTCTAATCTGACAATAACAGTGATAATAGAACGGATAATAGAAGATAACGCATTAAAAACGAACTGAGAAGGGATAACATTCAAATTAATTGACATGAGACATCAGCAATCAGAATGCTGACAGAACACAATAGAAGAAGGGATAAAAAAAACATCCAAAATAAAAACAAAA
>OMYE01000160.1:0-7926 GCA_900315145.1 uncultured Pseudomonadota bacterium
CGGCCGTTTTATAGAAAACAAAACAATAAAATCAGTTCATGTCTATGGTATATGCTTCTACCAGAAAGTATGCTCTGTCAGTGTAGAGAAGCTGAAATAGGAATCAGAAACATGATTTTTGGTGACAGCGGGTAATGTGGATCTTATTCCTGAACAGTGCGGCTGTACTGTTTCAGCAGACTGTATCTTTTTTATTATCATGAAGCATCAGGTTTCGTTCTGATAATAAATCTTATGCCGGTATCAGCATCAGGATAAGAATATTATTGGTTAATATCAGGTCTTATCACTAAAAAAATAACAAAAATTTAATCTTTTAAAACATCTTATAATTATTTTTACAGTACGGCTAACAAATTCTTTATTGGGTAATTGCTAAAAAAGATGTAATAGAGTAAAAAATACTATTGAAAGAAAACTAAATGTGATGTATATCACATAAATATCTAAGTTTGGCATTCAATAAAAATGTTGAATTTTTAAATTTGAGTCTGAAAACATTTTTTTTGTAAAAAAATTGATAGGTAAACCACATATTTATCTAAAAATTGATTTAGATCAAGAAACTATAATGCCGCTTTGATAATATTCAGATGTGGTTACATTTGTATGACGGGCATGTAGAATGCGTGTCATGTGAAAGTAAAGTTTAAACTCGGTTAATTTCGAGTAGAAAAGGAATAGTAATTTATGTCAGAAAGCAAAAAAACAGCCGCTGCAAAGAATGCTGCTAACAAGCAGAATAAATCAGCTCCTGCATCATCAGCATCATTTGATTCAGCTTCTTTGAATATTACAAAAGAACAGTTCAAGGAAAAGGTTCTTCACCATTTACATTCAACTCTCGGTACCAGTGAAAACAAGGCTACCAAGCAGTCATGGTGGAAAGCTACTTGCGCAGCTGTAAATGAACTTGTATATGAACGTTTGACTCAGACTCAGCAGACTCACTTTAAGAATGACACCAGAGCAGTGCATTACTTATCTGCCGAGTTCCTTATGGGTCGTTTAACAGCAAACAACCTGCACAACCTTCATTTATTCAATGTTTGTTCTTCAGCTTTAAAGGATTTAAACATTGATCTTACTGATTTATGTGAAGAAGAACCAGATATGGCTCTCGGTAACGGCGGTTTAGGTCGTCTTGCTGCCTGCTTTATCGATTCACTTGCTACTTTGAATCTTCCTGCATTAGGCTACGGTATTCACTACGAAAACGGTCTGTTCCGTCAGGAAATTCATGACGGTCATCAGATTGAACGTCCTGATTCATGGCGCGAATACGGTAACCCATGGGAAATCTGCCGTCCTGAATCTGTTCAGGAAGTTCCTCTTGCCGGTTATGTTGAAACCATCTACAACGAAAAAGACGGTTCAATAAAGAAGGTATGGCACCCTGCAAGCATTATCAAGGGTGTACCTTGGGATATTCCGGTAGTTGGTTACAACGGTACTACCGTAAACATTTTACGTCTGTGGGAATCAAGAGCTACTGAATCTTTTGACTGGGACGTATTCAATGCCGGCGGTTATGTCGATGCTCAGGCTGAAAAGGCTAGAGCAGAAACCATTTCTAAGGTTCTCTATCCTAACGATTCAACCGAAGAAGGTAAGATTCTCCGTTTAGTTCAGCAGTACTTCTTCTCTGCATGTTCATTAAAGGATATCTTAAGACGTTACAAGCGTGCTCATACCAAGAATGGTGTTGTCGACTTCTCTGAATTCGCTGCAAAGATTGCCGTTCAGCTGAACGATACTCATCCAACAATTGCTATCCCTGAATTAATGAGAATCTTCATTGATGAAGAAGGTTTAGGCTGGGATGAAGCCTGGAATATCTGCTATAAGGTATTCTCATACACCAACCACACTCTTCTTCCAGAAGCTCTGGAAAAGTGGCCTGTATACATTTTCGAAAGAGTACTTCCACGTCATCTCGAAATTATCTATGAAATCAACCGTCGCTTCCTCGAAGGTGAATGCGAACGCGTATTCCCAGGTAATGACAACATTAAGGCTAAGCTGTCTCTCATCGAAGAAGGTGCAGTACGTAAGGTTCGTATGGGTAACCTCTGTGTTGTTGGTTCTCATAAGGTTAACGGCGTTGCTAAGATTCACTCTGAACTCGTTAAGAACGACCTGTTCCCTGAATATGCTCAGATTTGGAATGACAAGTTCTGCAACGTAACCAACGGTGTTACTCCACGTCGCTGGATGCTTTCATGTAACCCAGAACTCGCTAAGCTCTACACTGAAACCTTAGGTTCAGATGAATGGGTAACCAAGCTCGATAAGTTAAAGGACCTCAAGAAGTATGCAGACAATGCAGATTTCCAGAAGAAGTTCATGACTATCAAGCACAACAACAAGGTTAAGCTTGCTGCTGTAATCAAGGCTGAAACCGGTATCGAAGTTGATCCAAACGCATTATTCGATATTCAGATTAAGCGTTTACACGAATACAAGCGTCAGCAGTTAAACCTCCTGTACATCCTTGCTTTATACCGTCGTGTTCTTGAAAATCCTGATATCAAGATGGTTCCACACGTATTCATCTTCGGTTCAAAGGCTGCTCCTGGCTACAAGATGGCAAAGGATATCATCTATGCTATCAACAAGGTTGGCGAACGCATCAACAACGATCAGCGTATCAAGGGTAAGATCAAGGTTGTATTCATGCCTAACTACCGTGTATCTTTAGCTGAAAAGTTAATTCCGGCAGCTGATGTATCTCAGCAGATTTCTACAGCTGGTTACGAAGCTTCAGGTACCGGTAACATGAAGCTGTCTATGAACGGTGCTATCACTTTAGGTACTATGGACGGTGCAAACATCGAAATCGTTGAAGAAGCAGGTGCTGAAAACAACGCAATCTTCGGTCTGTCTGTAGATGAAGTTAAGGCTCTCAAGGCTAGCGGTTACAATCCTTGGAACTACTACAACAACGATAGAGAAATCAAGCAGGCTCTTGACTGGTTAGACAGTGATTACTTCACTCCTGGCTTCCCTGGTGAACTTTCATCAATCAAGCGTGCTCTTCTCGACGGCGGTGATGCATTCCTTGCATTAGCTGACTTCAGATCATACTCTGACGCTCACAGCCGCATTGAAAAGATGTACTCTGATAAGAAGGGCTGGGCTAAGTCTGCAATTCTTAACTCAATCACTATGGGTAAGTTTAACTCAGACCGTTCTATTCAGGACTACGTTGATCAGGTTTGGTCACTTAAAACCTGTTTAGTTAAGTAATAAATCACTAATCTGATTTATTAGGTTCATTACTGAAATATAAAAGTGTGATTGTAATACTGTAAAAAATAAATGATCGGGTGATATTTTTTTATTAATTACAAATCGTATATATAATACACGCGCATGAATCAACTATGCCTGTTTCAACCATTTTTCCAGAAAATATGTAAACAGGTAATATTTTGATGCAGTAAGTACCTGAACTATAAACTGCTTTCTTTTGAAGATCTTTAGATAATCGGCTGAATTAAAGGAGAAAAAATAGATTATGGCTGAAATATATCTCGCTTTTTATAAAGGCAATGGTCCTTCTTTTTATGACAGAATGGTAGATGGAGCCATCAGACTTTTTACTAAAGGTGAATACTCACATGTCGAACTTGCAGTAAAGAAAGAGGTTTCCCGTGATGACGGTTCGATTGCAACTGTCTATGAATGCTACAGTTCAAGCCCCCGTGATGGAGGTGTACGTGTAAAGCAGATTAACGTTGATAATCCGGAACAATGGGTGCTGTATAAACTTAAATGTACTGATGAAGACAGAATAAAATCATATTATGAGGTAACTAAAGGTAAAAAGTACGATTTAAGGGGGGCTTTGGGGGTGGTTCTAGGTTTCAGACAGAAAAAGAACCGCTATTTCTGTTCGGAATGGTGTTTTAACGCTCTGGAGGGTTCGGAGGACGGGTGGCGTTTCAGTCCTAATCATCTGGAGGCTATTTTTAGAAACAGCAGTCTGTTTGCTGATTTATCAACCGATAAAGATTAAGAGAAAAATCCGGACTCTACAGGCTGCTGTTATGGCAGAAAGATACCGGTTTAATGAAATGTTAAACCGGTTGTCAGCTCTTTTTTTATGTATGTTTTTTTAATTATGAGTCTTTAATTGTGAGTTTTTTTTCTATCTCATGACCGTCAATGTGTTATTATGTTTCCTTATGGTCAAAATGACAGACAGGTTCAAGATTTTTCAGATATTGCGGTTCAGATATTATGGAATCCGGCAGGTGTGTATAATCTCAACAGCAATGCTTGCCCGGGGGGTTATCCTGTTCCGGCAGATATGATTTACATGGAGGTAATAAATGTCTATTAGAAATCATTGTGGAGCATCGTACTCAGTAAGCGGAGGGTACCGCAGTCTGGTGATGGGCATTATGGTTTCATTATTTGCCTGTTCATGTTCCTTTTCTCATGGAGAGCGTCCTAAAAGTTTTGCTTATGATGTAAAAAGGTCAGCAGCTGACTGAAACTTTTGCTATCGTGGAAAAAGAAGCTGTTTCTGATAATGTCAGTCCGGACAGCGCCAGAGTAACAGGTATAGAACAGTGTGCCGATGTGGAGTGTGTGGCTCAGCTGCTGAGAAATGCAGAACAGCAGGGGATCCTGAACAGACTGAGCGGTAATATTATTATAAATACCCTTCATGATGTTAATCTGGATGTGCTGGAGGCAGTGAGACTTAACCATATTAAAAAACTGACCATCAATTATGCTCCTCTCTATGAGCCGGCTCTTTTAGACGGAAATAGAAAGGATGATGTTTCATCATTTAATGATCCTCTGAGAAGTCCTTTTTCCAGAATCTGTGCTGTTACCTCGGAGTTCGGTTTTGATATAGAGTTCGGTCCTAAAGTCAACTCGGCTGCTGGGCTTTTTGCCGGCTGTAAAATCACGGGAATGGCTAAACTCGATACCAGGAATATCACCGATATGTCATACATGTTTGCCGGAGCTGTGATTGATACCGGTCTGCCTGTTTTCCGCACAAATAATGTCACTACGATGAAGGGAATGTTTCGCAACAGTATTATTAATAGAGAACTGCCAAAGCTGAATACATCTCTGGTTACAGATGTTTCTGAAATGTTCAGAAGCAGTAGAATAAATGCCCCGTTATTCAGTTTTTCCATCGCCGGAAAGAAATATCAGGATATTTTCAGCGAGGCAGAATTTAATAACAGTGATTATGTTATCGACACAGACGGAGTGACAGACTTTACGGAAATGTTCAGGGATACGGTAATTAATACCATGCCTCAGATTGACACCTCTGATGCAACCAATATGAACAGTATGTTTATCCGGTCGGACATCAATACTGATATCCCGACGCTTGATACCGGTAAAGTCGTTAACATGAGAAGCATGTTTAAGAGAACTTATATTGACGGAAATATCAGTTTTACAGATACCTCAGCAGTTACTGATATGGAGGATATGTTTGAATCAAGCGGTGTCAATGTCCGTTTACCGGAAATGGATACCCGCAGTGTTATCAATATGAAGGAGATGTTCCGTAACAGCCGTTTGAAGTACGGAGTTCCTGAATATGATACCTCTTCGGTTGAAGATATGTCCTCCATGTTTGAAAGCAGTAATATAAAAGAGATCCCCGCTTTTAATACTGCTAATGTTAAAAATATGCACAAGATGTTTGCGGAAACCAGAAGTCTGCAGAGACTACCGGTTCTTAATGTTGAAAATGTCATAAACATGGATTACTTTGTTTCCGGAAGTAATGTTGTAAGTATTGCCGACTTCAAGAGAAATGACTATTCCGCTGAGGCAGATCCTTGCGATAAGACAAAACTCATTCTGTTCCGTGCCAACAGACTTGATAATGAAACCAAGCGCGTATGGAATAAAGAACTCAAATGTTTACGTGAATACCGCAGTTCCCGTAATTCCAACGTCAGTGGAGCCACCGGAGCCCTGCTTGATAACACCGTTTCCGTAGTGATGTGTGTTATCGGTCTGCCGGTATGTGCAATAATGATGTCCGGATACAGTATCTCCGTGGGGGATTTTTCTACTGCAAAATAAGAAAACAGCAGATTCTCTGTACCAGGATATTTTAATAGATTTGCCGGAGAAGGATTTAAACTTCAGTTTGATTATAAATGTCTATTAATAAGAGCTTAAGTTTTATACTTATACTTATACCAAAAAAATATTGAACATAAGTATTAATAACTCAACTTTCCCACTTAATTTTACGGGATAAAACCTTAATCCGTGCGGTTTAGGTGTTCTTTAAAAACTAGCGTTGATTTTTACGTCAGTTTGTGGTGATTTTCTTTCCGGAAAATAAATCCTCCCTCATACGCATCACAAACAACTATATCACGTAAGGTATCATGGAGTAATGTTTATTCACCGATAATCAAGTGAGAAGCCTGGTGAAAAGTTCCTTAAAACAGAACCACCCGATTGAAATTTCTGATATAATCCTTCATCAGGTTGTCCTTGATTATGTTGTTTTTTTAGCATTACAATCACGAAGATGTCAAAACAAACCTCTTTTTTTACTCAAATTTCAATTTATAGAACTCCCTTACATTATTAAAAATCAGTCATTCTTACTTCGGAATCCGAGAACATGAGAAACAGAACCAACAGCTGGGAAGTACTTAAATCCATAATTGAAAGTGATAATCAGGGATATGTCTCTGACTCGTTTCTTATCAAAAATCCCTACACCACAAGAATACTAGTTATTTTCACTCTGCTTACACTGTTGTTTTTTACATCGTGTCTCTATACGAACGCATTTCCTATCGGCATATATAAATTTTTCAATATTACCTTACCTGGCTACAGTCATGGTTCAGCGAAAGTTCTTTCCGAGGATTATCGTCGATATGTGCAAAATTTAAAGGGAGTAAAATATAGATGTGGCTACACTGCCGAGGTCCTTTCGGATGAAGAAGCATTGCAGATAATGCCAAAGCAGATACATATTAAAGAAATCAGCTGTTCAGCATTTGTGGACTATAAAATAAAATTTATCTACAACAGAAAAAATCCTTCAATACTGTATGTTTATGATTTTACAGGTGAACATGGGCGTAGCATGTTATTAACGCTGGTATTCGTCGTCCTGTCCGTAATTACTGCCATTCTGTTTTTTGAAATGTTCAAATCAAGTTTCGATTATCACAGGAAATATCAGCAGACCATGAAATACGCCAAACCACTTTATGTGCACTTGCAGAACCAGACGTCTTTACTTTCTGATGAAGGCGAATTGTTTGAGCTACCACTGGTTCTGCTGTCAGATACCGGAAAGATAAGATCATTTTTAGGTTTGCTTTTTAATCTCAAAAGGCGTTTAGAGCACATCAGAGTAGAAACTGATGATTCAGGTTTGATGTTCCTAAGATTTGACGACAAATTGTCCTTCATGAAAAAATGCTACATATACGGAATTACGGAAAGCAAACTCAGGGAAGCAGCAGAACTTCAGAATTTTACCGACGATAAAGTCAAATCACAGGGGTTAACCTCCGACATTAAAACATCTCAGTCACCTGTGGCTCTAATAGACGGTTTTCAATCATCAGACGAATGTGACGGCACACAGGCAACTAACAAGAATAATGCTACTACCCTAACAAACAAATCTGACAGAGTGATTTATTTTGCAGGTCCGTGGATTTATTCTACACGGAAACCTGCAAAAACACTGAAACTTTATATAACAGGCAACGAAATTAAAGATTATTTCATTGTTTAGCATTAACCGTTCTGATGAAAACTGAACATCTATTCAGCCAGCGGTCATAAAAACAAAGGACTGTAAGCAGGAACTGCAGGAAATCCACTTAAACATAGCACTGGATACTCTAATAAATACCTTTACAGGCTATGTTAAAGAATTACGTGACCGGA
>OMYE01000160.1:7957-15175 GCA_900315145.1 uncultured Pseudomonadota bacterium
ATAGCTCACGTTCAGAATTTTGTAACACGTTTACGGGAGGATTTATTTCCCAAAAAGTCACGGCAAAATGCCTGAAAAATCAACGCAAGTTTTTAAAGAACACCTAGATCGCATGGATTAAGGTTTTGTCCCAGAAAATTTACTGGGAAAGTTGAGTTAATAACTTTATCTTTGGCCTATTGATAAAACGGAATGGTATATAATGAATACAGTGTTTGCATAAATAACTGAATTTGATGATTTTTAAGAGAGGTTTAGTTATGAAACTTGCATTAGCGCTTTCGGAGAGAGCGGATTTACAGAAAAAAATAGCGGAGCTTTCTGAGCGCCTTAACAACAATGCCAAGGTGCAGGAAGGCGAGGATCCGGCCGAAGATCCCTGCGAGCTTATGAAGGAACTGGACAGTTCTTTGATAAAGCTGGAGAATCTCATTTACCGGATCAACAATACCAACAGTCTCACCAAAAGCGGTGATGTCACTATCACCCAGCTTATAGCCAAACGGGACTGTCTCAAAGAACGGCTTCGTGTCATGCGGAATTTTCTGAATACCTGCAGTCAGTCGGTAAGCCGTTATTCCAAGACCGAGATCCGTATCCGGAGTACCGTAAAGGTTTCCGAACTTCAGAAAGAGGTGGATGCCTATGCGAAGCAGCTCAGGGAAACCGATGAAAAGATTCAGGAACTGAACTGGACGACGGAGCTTATCTGAAGAATGATCTGGTAGTCTGATCGGGCGGGTATGATCTCTGCGGTTGAGAATGAATCGCATTATGGCGTATGCTGAGGCGCATACTGGAGGTTCGAATCCTCCGTTTTACAAATCATGCCTCCTAATGTTACATTTGTAAAACGCACTTTTCATGCTTACTACCATAGTACCGACGGTCAGGCGAGGGCGGGTACGGGGTTTTTTTCTTTAAGTTTCTAAATAATCATATAAATAAGTATATATATTCAGGAAATGTCTATGGAGAACATACAGTCTGTTACTGCAGTTAATCCTGAAAAAATTACTGTGCCGGATTCCCTGAAGCGAGGTTTTATAAAATCTCTCTGTCTTTTTGAAGGAATCTGTCTGACTGATACCCAGGCGGAAGGACTTCTGAATAAAGATGATTCCATAATGGCATCATTTTCAGATGATGATGCTCTTATTGTCAGAAATGTAACTGACTCATTTGCATTTCTGGATTCAACCGGTATTGCCGGGACCACTGTTGATTTAAATCTTTTCATAAAACTTAATGCCATACTGGCAAGAGAGCAGGCACTCTACACCGGCTGTCTGAGAAACGGCTTATGTTCCATTCCCTGTATCGGTGTAGTTCCGGTTCCCGACACGCAAAACATTCAGGAAGAGATTGACAGACTGAACGGTATTACCCCTGATAACTATAGGACCTGTGTTTCATCGTGTTTCTGCAACCTTGCGAGAATGCAGCCTTTCTGGGACGGTAATAAAAGAACTGCATTTTTTTTATGCAATATCCGGCTGATGAAGAATCATCTGGATTTATTGATGCTGACAGAAGATATTTATGGTGATTTTGAAAGGCATCTTACTGCTTTTTATACCGGAAAAAACAATCTGATTATCGATTTTCTGGCGGAAAAATGCTTTGTGAAAATGCCCGGGGCATAACCCCAGGCTAATGATATCCGCATGAAAGCCCCCGGATATCAGTGTATATCCGGAAAATCTATCTCTTTAACAGAAGTTACAGTTCTCGCAGAGCGGATGACTCAGATTTCCGGATGGTATTCCTTGCTTCCTTCAATGATACTGTAGCTCGAACCTGTAGTTTTTGTTTTTATGCTGTAGAATGAATGCACTGTCGGAGCCGGGCAGCTGTCAGACATATTTACATCGCATGAAGGTCTTAGTTCGACTTTATTCTGATCCTTTACGGTTTTATAAAGTATCTGTCCGTCAATAAAGGCTACAGTGAAAATTGCTATAGCGAGGGAGATAATAAAATAGACCATATCAATTCTATCCCCGACAGCTTTGAGAATAAAAAAGCCGCCGCAAAGAAGAAACAGCACCCCGAAAATTGTCGAGTTCAGATTTCTGGAAAAAAGGTATTTAGGAAAAACATAACATACCAGCAGTCCGTACAGGAATGACACTAAACAGACTCCTTTTATACTGTCTTTGGCTTTGACAAATGAATCCCAGGTGCTTACCCAGGCCAAAAAGCATCCCAGCATCCATAATGACGTACCGATACAGGTAGAGAATTTGGGCCAGCTTATCGGAAATTTAGCTACCTGGAGGCCAGTCTGACCGTTCATGGAAAACGGGAAAGTTTTGTTTTTCCAGACAATATCCATATTCCATATAGGCATCAGAGCGTAGGAAATTTTATCCGGTTTGATATGATAATCCCGGCTGGTTATTTTGTAATACTTGTGATGTGATGCATCGGAAAGAAAACGGTCCATGGATTCTCTGGCCCTTGCTTTAACCCTGGTGATGCATTCGTCGGAATTCACATTATATATTTTAGCGTCAAGACCTGAGAGGTAGGCAAAATTAAACTTGACGCCATCGCTTAGAAAGAATGGTTCCAGTCTCTGGGATACCCGGTCATCAACTTCTATGGAACCGTCCTGAGGAATATTATAAAACTCTACTTTTGCTTCAGAAGATCCTTTAAAAATTTCGTGTTTATGGTTGTTTTTACCAGACTTTCTTACATCCTCAACCTGATATGTGGCAGATCCTTCGACTGTCAGATCGTAAAGCCAGAAGGGTATGTACCAGGCTTTAACCTTCTCAAGTTTTGCCCCGGTAATAAAGTCATCAGGAACAAACAGTCTTTGTTTGCATTCCTCCTTATAGCTATTGATGAAATCCTGTCTGTCCTTGGTAAAAGGAACAATCATATCAGGGACTCTTTGTGATTTATACTTGTCGGTAAATACTATGGCGTTGCCGCAGAACGGACAGAAACCGGTAGCGGAATCTGCATCGAAGAATTCATCAGAACTGTCAACTCTGGCACCTTCAGAAAAAGAACCGGCATTGTTTTTTTTCTTTTTTTGTACAATGTCATCGTACTCACTTATTGAAAGAACAGTATCACATGATGCACATTTGAGTGCTCCGGCCCTGATGTCGTAAATCATATTTGATGAACAGTTGGGACATCTGGCAAGATCTGAATGTTCCATGGGGGCTCCTTTGCGTATAAATTTAATATCCGGTAATATGTCGATATACCTTATTATTTTTTTAGATAATGCTTATTCTGAATTGAATTTTACAGAAAACGGCGTTTGATAAATGTGATATTAACGTATTTTATGCCTGATACCCGTATAGAAATGCTGAAAAACATTGAAAATTCCTTTCAGCACGGGGGCAGTACCTGAAAAATAATAACGGAAGCTTATGTTCCCGTTCCCCGTATTGACGGGCTTCCTGTTAGTGGTATTAAGCACATTCAGATAGAGATTAACATACTGAATGTTATTCTCTATGGATTATAAGACCTGTGCTTTAGCATGCATTTTCAATTCTGCTGTAATGCCGCCTTTCTGAGCGGCAATAAAATAACTGTGTGTTTTTTTAGGCAATATCCCGATGTGCTGTGAAAATGCCCGGAGCGCATGATAAGCCTGCGCTGATAATTTCATAATGAAGTCAGTCAGTAAAGATATCAGGAAAGGCTTATTTTTTAACAGGTATTGTAATTCTCACAGACCTGATAATTTAATCCGGATGATATTCCTTGCCGTATCTCATAATAGGGGTGCTGTCCCTTGTGACTACTGATTTTATTTGTTTGAATGAAAGAGAGGTCGGGTCTTCATATTTATCTGGAGATATGTAGGTATCGCCTGAAGCTCTGAGCTCGATTTTATTCTGTTCCTTTACCTGCTCATAAAGTACCAGTATACACATAGGGGTTATAATCACAAGATCTATAAAGACAGATAGACGAAAAAGGGCTTTACCCATAGGATTTCCGTCGGATTTGAAAATTAAATAGCAGCCGATTAGAAAAAAAAGAACCCCGAATATTTTTGTGTTCTTAAGACTGTTAAAAAGAAGTCTGGGAAAAAACAAACATACCGCCACTCCGTAAAAGACAGATACCGCGATCATCGATTTTATACCGGTATCAACATCTGAAAAAATATCATGGCTGATGATCCAGAACATAAAACATCCCAGCATCCAGAGTGATGTACCGACACAGGTAAATAACTGCCCCCAGCTTATCGGAAATCTGGTTACCAGCCTGCCTGTCTGACCGTTCATAGAAAACGGAAATTTCTCGTTTTTCCAGACAATATCCATATTCCATATAGGCATGAGAGCATAGGAAATCTTACCGGGAGTCATCTTATAATTACGGCTGATTACTTTATAATAATCGTGGTTTGGTGCATCTGAAAGGTAGCGGTCCATGGTTTCTCTGGTTCTTGATTCAACTCTTTTCATGCAATTAATGGAATCGATATTATATATTTTGGCATCAAGACCAGAGAGGTAGGCAAAATTAAATTTGACACCGTCTTCTATAAAGAAAGGTTCCAGTCTCTGGGATATTCGATCATCAACTTCTTTTGAACCGTCCTGCGGGATGTCATGAAACTCGATTCTTCCCTCTGATACTCCTTCAAAGATTTCGTGTAGATAGCTATTTTTACCTTCACCTATATCCTCAACCTGATAAGTGGCCGAGCCTTCGATTGTCAGATCGTAAAGCCAGAAGGGAATGTACCAGGCTTTAACATTTTCCAGTTTTGCCTCGGTAATAAAGTCCTCCGGAACAAACAGTCTTTGTCTGCATTCCTTCTGATACTTATCGATAAAATCAAATCTGTCCATGGTAAACGGGACAATCATATCGGGAACTCTTTGTGATTTATATTTATCAGTAAAAACAATGGCATTGCCGCAGAACGGACAGAAATCAGTGGCTGCAGCTGCCCCCGGTGTCATCCTGCCGTCACATGAGGAACAGATATAGGTCCGGTTCATATCCTCGGCATCAAAGGATTCATCAGAAGTATCAACTCTCGCCCCTTCAGAAAAATAACCGACATTATTCATTTTCTTTCTTTGTACAATGTCATCATAATCACTTATGGAAATAACACTTTCGCATGATTCACATTTGAGTGCTCCGGCTTTGATGTCATAAATCATATTTGATGAACAGTTGGGGCATCTGGCATGATCTGAATATTCCATGGTTACTCCTCGGGCGCAGAATATAATATCGGGAAAAATTTAATATCAGGTGGTATGTTTTCTTGCTTTGCTTTTTTTTACTATGTTTATCTTAAATTTTATAGAAAACTATGTTTAATAAATGTGATATTGATATATTTTACGTTTGGTACCTGCATAGAAATGATAAGTATCAGTGGAAATTAATTTTAGCACCGGGGCTGGTTTTACAGTACCTGAAAAATAATAACGGAAGCTTCAGAGAAGCTTCCGTTATTCGGGTTATCAGATAAAAAAGCCGGATGCCTGTCTTTTGGACGCATCACTTTTTTCAGGATGATTATTTATCCGGTGATTCCTTAAGGCAATAGTCCATTGCGTCATCTCCGGAAAATACAATGTTCATGTACTGAGCCGGTTCCTTATCTGGAGATATCCATGGTCCGATAAAGAAAATAGTCCGGTCATTTTCCGGGGCGGTTGTGCCGTTTTCCGGGGCTTCATTCTGTTTTCCGGTGACTGCTTTGAGTTCACTTTCCTTTATACCGTAGAGATAGCATACTTTCCGGGAGCCTAGGAAGGAAAAACTCAGGAAGTAGTTATGTCCCGGTGCCTTGTTTACTGCCTGATATTCACCGCAACGGGATGATTCTAATTTCGTAAACAACATCTTAAGATTAAATAATCTCAGCATAATCCTGATTCTGGTTAAGATGCTGTTTTTACCGGTGTTATCACAGGCATTATGCTTTTCTTCTAACTGTTTCTTCTCTGCTGCAATGTCGGCACTTAGCTGAGAAAAGTGATGGTATTCCGGTATCTGCAACGACAGTTTCAACGGAGTATATCTGTTTGCATTTTTGGCAAAATTCAATCTGCCGGTGATATAGAGTATTGCTTTCAGTATATGCCAGATGAGAACGGACAGAATGATGACGATAGCCGCGAAATTGCCAAAAAGTGCAGTTGTTGAAGCTGGGCTGGTAAGGGTCCCTTCGTTTGATTTTACATTGTAGATATAGCTGATTTTATCTCCGGTGTTAATCTGACAGCCTATATTGTTTATCTGTTTAAGAGACTCAGATTGAGACTTTGCTGATGCATTATTATCAGCTGAGACATATTTAACTTTTACATCGCAGACGGTTCTGCTTTTCGGATGAGGACCTTCATCCTTTATGGTTCTGTGTATTACTTCCTGAACGACTCCGGTTCCCTGATTAAATCCCGGCATGTTCAATCCGGTTGTTAAATCCCGGCATGTTCAATCCGGTTGTTATATTGACTGCCATTAGACAACCAAACTCACTCAATGAGTGTCAACGAGGGTGCTGAAAGGGGAAGAAGCAAAATCTTTTTCTAATAGTCGTTGCAAGGGAGTCCTCCTGTAAACACCTTAATTTTAGTAATACAAACTTGACTGTCCGACCAAAGAAAAATGTATAGAAAACGGACAAAATAAGGGTTTTTTACTATTTTTTTAGGGTGCGGTCAGGAAGGACTTCCTACCTCAAAAAAACGCCATAGGTTAGGGGACCGGTACTCCGGACTGAAAAACCTATCATTTTAACCTTTTTATGGCGTTTTCCTTTTTTTTCTTGTTAAACGCTGTACTTAATTCATGGTTCTCATAGGAGAAAAGTTATGAGAGGTAAGTATGCTGCTGGTTTGATCAAGGACATCTTGCACTATCACATGGAACTGGGAAAGACCCAGGATGAGACCGCAAAACTCCTTGGCATCAGTACTAAGACTGTATCACGTCATGTTATTCAAGCCAAAAAGGCTGGTTTTGTGGTTGAAGATCTTGAACTTTCTGCAATGGAGTTGGTTAAGAAAATTCAGCCTCGTTTCGCTGATAACCATTTACGCCAGCGAGACACTCTTAAAAAGTATATGACGAAAAAGCATCTGGTTGAAAGTGCCAAGAGGTACTCTAAATCAATGTGTTTTGCTGAATGCTACAGAATCTATCTGACGGAGAAGATGGATAAACCTCATTTCAGCATTGATTATTACAAAATTC
>OMYE01000121.1 GCA_900315145.1 uncultured Pseudomonadota bacterium
AAATGCTTATTGATAAATATTTTTCTGAACTTAAGGATGATATAGAGATGAGCTATGAAGAGACGGTACACCGCTTTGGTTTAACAATACCTGCGGAAGCTAGAGAAAACCGGATTATTCTCGAGTCCAAATAAAAGTGTTGTTCTTTCCAACAAGATTTCAGGGATTATGGATTATGCCGGTGATTCTGTCTACCGGCATATAAAAATTAATGAGACGGAATACTAGTTTTTATAGAATTTTTGATCGTTATAAATAGCTTCCAGAATCATTCTTTCGTGATTGTAATGCGGTCTGGCGATACGTTTGGCCTGCAGATTCTGTCTTGTTTTTTCATCGTATGACAGGTTGTTCATGAAATAAACAAATGGCACCAGTTTTCCATGGGAATCAGTCATAAAACCTGCCAGATTGGAAACACCTTCAAGAGTACCCGTCTTGGCCTTGACGTTTTTGACAAGAGGAGCCTTCATAACACTGCCTCTTCCTCCGAGAGTTCCGCTCATACCGGCAACCGGAAGCATCTCAATAAGATGCAGTTCGTTGTTGTTTGCCTTGATAAACTGCAGTACATTCAGCATCTGGCGAGGAGTAATGAAGTTGTGCGGAGACAGGCCTGAACCGTCTATAATGGTGGCATTACCGAGATCAATATTGTGTTTTTTCAGAATATTGCGTATAGCGATCGATGACATGTAGTAGTTAGCCGGACGGTCGTAATATTTTGTACCGATGGTTTTGGCCACGCTGTCGGCAATAATGTTTACGCTCTTTAAAAGACAGCGGCGCAACATGACATGCAGCGGCTGAGACATGTATGAGGCGTACTGTACCATAACACCTTTGCTCTTTCTGGTGAGCTTGATGCCACCGTCAATTCTGATATTAAGCTTTTTTACCTGACTGCTGACGATCTTCTCGCCCCATTCATTAGGATCCTGAATGGCTACGGATAATCCCATCGGTTCTTTTTTCTGTACCGGAATACAGCCTGAAAGTCTGTAGATGTTGCTAGAATCTCTCTGCATGTCAAGAGAACAGCCACCATAGAATTCAGACGGTGCAACAACCTCAAGATCAGAGGTGTCAACAAGGATCGGCACGTTGTCCGGAATAATGGCTCTTACTTTTCCACCGATGGTTTTTGCCTCTAACTGGAATGATGTGCAGTTTCCGTCAATGATGATTGATGCAGGAGGTGCGGTGAAGCATTTTGTCAGGTCGTCCCATGACCATCCCTGTGCATAATCATGGCCGTTGAAGTATCCGTAGTTAAGGTACAGGGTTCCGGTAATTCTCTGTACACCGGCTTTTTTCAGTGTTTCTATAAGATTGTATAAATCAGTTCTTTTCAGAGTAGGGTCGCCACGGAATTCAATCTCTACATCGCCGTCTAGAATACCGTTTTTTGTGTACAGCTGTCCGTTAGAGGATATGGCTTTGTTGTTTACCAGCAATTTTGTTTTAATCTGGTAGTTTGGACCTAAATACAGAAGGGCAGCAAGAGCTGTGATTACTTTCTCGGTTGATGCCGGTCTGAAGTAGGTGTCGACATTCTGTCCATACACGAGTGATGATTGGTCGGGCAGATATGCCACGCCGTTCATGGCTCCTGACGGCATCTTTGCATTGATGGAATCTATATCTGTATTGGCGTAGGATGCAGTCAGGCATGAGGCTGCAACCAGACCCAGTGATAACTTTTTTAAAATATTCATGATGTGCTAACGGTCACTATTATATATGCAGAGACATTGTAATTATAAGGTTACTGACATAACCGCAGGCTGAAAACGGATAATTTCCGGCCCTGATACTTTTTATAAAAATCTGATTCTATTTTAGTAAAAATAGAGTCGCTAAAGTTCAATAAAATTTCAATAAATAATATCCGGATCTGATTATTCCGGTGCAGAAGGCAGTTCAAAGCATGTTTCCAGTGCGGATGTCATCATTCAAGCGGAATATTATATTATAATTTCTTTTTTTTCTCCTTTTTTCAAGTATCAGGAAAAATTCAGATCTCTTATGCTTTTATATTGTAATAGGATTTACTCTTGAAGAACTGTAATCACAAGGTTACATGAGACAAAGATAGCAAACACGTTTCTGGTTTATTGTTTTTATGCCTTTTTAACATTATAATTTTGTCGGTTTACAGCGGTTTCGTCCGAGATGATCCGCTTTTTTATTGCTGAAAATATTGCATAGTTTAAAAATTGAGAGAGTAAAGTAATGATTATCACTCCAAAAGTTCGTGGTTTTATCTGTACTTCAACACATCCGACCGGCTGTGAAGAAAATGTCAAAAATCAGATAGACTATGTTAAGACTCATGGTCCGGTGACTAATGGACCAAAGAAGGTTCTGGTTATCGGCTCTTCCACAGGTTACGGTCTGGCCTCTAGAATAAGTGCCGCTTTCGGTTCAGGAGCCGCTACTATTGGGGTGTTCTTTGAAAAGCCTGGTACTGAAAAGAAGCCTGGTACTGCAGGCTGGTACAATGCTGCAGCCTTTGATAAGTTTGCCAAGGCAGAAGGTCTTTATGCCAAGAGCATCAATGGTGATGCGTTTTCAGATGAGTGCAGAGCCAAGGTAATTGAACTTATCAAGCAGGATCTCGGCAAGATTGATCTTGTAGTATATTCTCTTGCTTCTCCTGTAAGAAAAATCCCTTCAACAGGAGAGCTGGTGCGTTCATCACTGAAGCCTATCGGTGAAGTGTACAGAACCACAGCTGTTGACACCAACAAAGATGAAATCATTCAGGCTGAAATTGAACCTGCTAATGAAGAAGAAATTGCCAATACCGTAAAGGTTATGGGCGGACAGGACTGGGAATTATGGATTAATGCTCTGCTTGATGCCGGCGTTCTTGAAAATGGCTTTAAGACGGTAGCATACAGCTATATCGGCACTGATTTAACATGGCCTATATACTGGAACGGTACTCTCGGTAAGGCCAAGGAGGATCTGGACAGAGCAGCTACTGCAATTAATACCAAGCTGGCTGCTGTTTCAGGAAAAGCTAATGTCGCTGTTCTTAAATCCGTGATTACTCAGGCTTCCTCTGCTATTCCTGTTATGCCTTTATACATTTCCATGTGCTTTAAGGTGATGAAGGATCAGGGGGTACATGAAGAGGTTATTCATCATATCTTCAGAATGTTCAATACTGAAATTAATCAGCCGGCCTACAATAACCTTGATGAAAAAGGGCGCATCAGAATGGATTCATGGGAACTTGATGACAAGGTTCAGAATGCCTGTCGTGACATGTGGCCGAAGATTACTACCGAAAATCTTAAGAGTTTGACTGATTATGAATGTTACAAGTCAGATTTCCTGAAGCTGTTTGGTTTCGGTGTGGCTAATGTTGATTATGATGCTGATGTTAATCCGGTTGTTGATTTTGATGTGATTACTCTTTAGTCAGCAGCTTTCGATACTAATGATAATAAATAAAAGGCGACGGTTATCTGTCGCCTTTTTCAGTAAATATTCTTATCACAGTTTCCATGGACGTTTTCAGTTTGTCCGAATAACATGTTTACCGGATTGTTCTGAAAGTATATACAAAAGTATTTGAACAAAAAGTCCCCCGTTACCCTAAGACTGAGTTGTAACGGGGGATTCAGCTAATTCAGGTCAGTGTATTTCCTATATGACGGAAATATCTCCTGTTTTTATTTGCTAGTATGGTAGCGGTTGTAAGCTTCCAAAGTGTTTTCCATTAAAGATGCAATGGTCATTGGACCGACACCTCCTGGAACAGGAGTGATGAATGAAGCTCTTTCCTTGGCTGTATCGAACAGGATATCACCGCAGATCTTTCCGTCAGGTAGACGGTTAATACCTACGTCAATAACGACAGCTCCAGGCTTAATCCATTCACCAGGAATGAAATTAGGTTTGCCTACTGCAACAACAAGGACATCAGCCTGTTCCACAAATGATCTTAAATCCTTAGTGAATCTGTGAGTGGTGATGGTTGTACAGCCTGCCAGCAGAAATTCCAAAGTCATCGGACGGCCTACAATGTTTGAAGCTCCGACAATAACGGCATTCTTTCCAAGTAAATCAATTCCGGTACTGTTGATAAGTGTAATGATTCCTTTCGGAGTGCATGGACGAAGAATAGGAATACGTTGAGCCAGTCTGCCTACGTTGTACGGATTGAATCCGTCTACATCCTTGTCAGGTCTGATTCTTTCGATTACCTTGGTTGAATCGATATGTTTAGGCAAAGGTAACTGAACTAGTATACCGTCAACATTATCGTCTTCGTTGAGGCGGTCAACCAGAGCCAAAAGCTCTTCTTCAGTTGTAGTGTCCGGTAAATCATGAGCACTTGATTGAAAGCCGATTTCTTCACAGGATTTTCTTTTCCCTTTGACGTATATCTGAGATGCAGGATCGCTTCCTACCAGAATAACAGCGAGACCTGGACGGCGCTTTCCTTCTGCAACTAGATTATCTACCTCAACTTTTAATTTTGCTCTAATAGAGGCTGCTATAGCCTTACCATCTATAATATTAGCGGACATGGAATACCTCATATGTGAAACATTGCTTATGCTATTATAATACATGTTTGGTATTTGTTTTATTTTTTTCTACTTAACATCACATTTTTATAAAAAAAGTAAATTTTTTTACAGGTATACTTTTGTACAAACAATAATAAATTTCAATCTACAGACTGTAAGAAGAAAAATAGAGTATATATTTTTACAGTTAAATTATACTTTTTTTGTGCTGACATTTAATTATTGGTATAAGAAATTAGTAAATTCTAGGTATATTGCATTTAGTGGAAATGTTTTCAGTATTATAATCTCAGTATTATGACATAGTGAATTATTGTTAATAAATTCACACTTAATGTTAAACGAGTGTTAAAATATGATAATGCTGTTATTGGTTGTTTCTTGTTCAGTAATATTGCATATTACTTTATGTAATATGTAAATTGTTACCGACGTCTGCATACACATATAAGAGTATCTTTTATCTTTATTAAATGCTGAATAATGTAATGTTTACCGGTTATTTTCGTTATCATGTTTCTGTTGCCTTCATGGTGCTGGCACCTCTATTCTGCGGGTGTGAGTACTCGGGTAGTGCTGTCTGTGATAATACGAAAATTGTTGATAACCTGCGCAGTGATTTCAGCTACGAACTGCTTCATGACAGTAATTTGCCTCAGATTGTATACAGAAATCTGAATATGACAGGCAGAATGAATTCCATTGTGTGGTGTAACGGCTATGGTGAAATATCAGGAAGTGGCGACAAAGTGTTGGCTGCACTGATTGAAAAATACGGTTATCGTAAATGG
>OMYE01000079.1 GCA_900315145.1 uncultured Pseudomonadota bacterium
CTTTTAAACCGGAAAATACCGCAAATTTCCGCATCTTTTTCTGAAAAATGTTATCAGCAGAATCATCAGGAAAGAATGCCGTCACTATAGCGGATGAAAGCTTTCTCCGACGTAAAACTATTCCACAATGGATGCGAACTTTTCAAAATAGTCAGGGAAGGTTTTGGCACAGCACTTCGGATCATTGATAATCACATCTGTTCCGAAGGAAACCAGGGAAAAACACATCGCCATACGGTGATCATTGTATGTGTCAATCGCCACATTACTCTTTATCTTTCCCGGATTAATTTCAAGGTAATCCTCCCCTTCTACACATTCAATGCCTAACTTTCTGAGCTCTGTCGCCATGGCATTCAGACGGTCGGTTTCCTTTACTCTCCAGTTGGCCACATTGCGGATTACGGTTTTACCGCTGGCAAACAGAGCCAGTGGTACGGCAGTCATGGCTGCATCAGGTATACTGTTCATATCCATGTCAACGCCGTGCAGAGGTGCCTTTTCACACTCAATGAAATCATCACCCATTACCACTTTAGCCCCCATGGCACAGAGAACCTTGACAAATCCCACGTCCCCCTGAACAGAATGGATGCCGACACCGGTAACCCTTACTTTACCGGCAATGGCTCCGGCTGCAAGGAAATATGACGCAGCTGAAGCGTCTCCTTCAACCAGAAAACTCCCCGGACTTACATACTTCTGTCCGCCCTTGATAAAGAACTCACGGTAGTCCCGGTTCTCCACAACCACTCCGAAGGACTTCATCATGGCAACAGTTATATCAATGTAAGGTTTGGATACCAGTTCCCCCTTAATCTTCAACAGCACGTCCCCGTTCATTAACGGAGCAGCCATTAAGAAGGCGGTCAGGAACTGACTGGATACACTGCCGTCAATTTCAGCAGTGCCGCCGGCAAGACTCTTTCCATTAATCTTCAGTGGCGGATAGCCGTCCTTCTTCAAATATGTTATGTCGGCACCGAGCTGTCTCAGGGCATCAACGAGATGAGCTATCGGACGCTCCTCCATTCTCGGTTCACCGGTCAGGGTATATTCACCGGAGGAACAGCAGAGAACAGCGGTTATCGGTCTCATGGCTGTACCGGCATTTCCCAGAAAAAGCTCCAGCGGCACACTGCTTCTGAATACGGAATCCATACCGCTTATTACACATTCGGTACGGTTATCGTTTAAAGTGTAGTCAACTCCCAGTTTTTCCAAAGACTCAAGCATACGTCTGGTATCATCACTGTCCAGCAGATTGGTGATTCTGGTTTTTCCTCTAGCAAGTGCAGACAGCAGCAAAGCTCTGTTTGAGAGACTTTTAGATCCCGGAAGATTAACCATGCCTGAGGCATAATCTTTTTTATTTAACTTAACTGAATCCATATCAATAACTATAACTTTCTTCTTTTTAAAGGCAAATATTCTTCTAAACAATGACATTATTTTCGCTGGATACCGAAAGCTGAATACTCTTTCATTTTTTTCCAGGTTTAAGATGTTCATGACCGAAGTTCCGTCATAAAACCTTACACCTGTTATTTCACAGCCGTTAATTCTAACAAAACTGCTATCTTTTACAAAACCGTCAGACCTTATCGGTATAAAAAACATCCAATAAATATATTACCGGATGTTTCCGGAAATCATTATTCTGTCTTCTCTGCAGGAAACTCACTTTGTGAGGCCGCATCAGTCTTTTCAGCCGCAGGCTGCCCCTTAGCTGCATCAGTCTTTTCAGCCGCAGGCTGCTCATTAGCTGCATCTGCAGCACTGTTTTCAGCTGTGGCTTCGTTCTTATCCGTATCCTGCTTCTTTTCCGCTGTTTCCTGAACAGAATTACTCTTAACAGAAACCGGCTTGTTCTCATCAGGGAACTCCGGACTTGTACCGCTGGTATCCTTCTCCGCCAGACTCTCCAGAGAGCTGTTATTAACATTGCTTTCTTTTACTTCAATGCCCTTTTCCTTAAGCTCCTTGATAACCTTCTGACGGCGTATCTCCATACGGGCCTCAATATCCTTCATCAAGGCATCAGGCACTTCAAAATCACAGGTATATTCATCAATGGCGGTAGTTGTCTCAAAATGGTACTCCCTGCTTCTCAAAATAAATTCATTACGTCTGTCCTTTCTCTTACCGGTATTGAAATACCACTGACGCAGCTGGGTAAGAAGAATGGTGTAATGGTCGAAATTAAGACCGTCACCGTATATCTGGATACCGCAGTTGATGGCCTGATCCATATGATCTCTCACTCTTAATACATCCAGCTCGTTTTCCAGATCCACATTCAGTATTTCCTGAAAAACCCTGGCGTTCTGCTGCAGCACCATATATTCATATTCATTCACAGAACTCTTCATTTCCTGTTCCATGCGGGGCTCAATATCATCTCTGATTTTGTTGTTATCAGCATCAATACCGCTGAGAGTTGCATCATATTCACTCACAGTTGTGTTCTTATCTTTTTTACAGCCGTTTAAACCGGCAAAACATAAAACCAAACATAAAGCCAAGGTTATGTTTTTAATTTTCATAAAAAACTGTCTCCGTTTCCTGAGATTAACATTTTAAATTCTTTATTCTGCTACTGCAGCCTCCGGCATCTTATTTCCTACTGAAGACCGCCGGAATATCCACAGTATGTATTAATTATCTTTTTCCGTTATTTCGTTATTTTTTTATGGAGAAATACTCCTCTATAGCTCTTTCATGGCTACTGCCGGTCTTAACCGCCTCCATCAGGTGATTTCACCATCAGCTGTTTTTCCGTTATCCGGTGCACAGGCATGATTCTCACCGGCAGACTGTTTCCGGTTCTATATTTCCGGTCAGTCACCTACCTGTTCCGCTTTCTTTTTAATAAGCCGGAGAACCAGATTCTCAAGCCCGGTCTTTCCCCGACCGTCTTCAGCTTCATTCTCTGTTCCGTTTTCGTCTTTATCTTCGTCTGAAACGGCATTCCCGGAATTTTCCCTGTCAGTAGAAATATTACTCCCCGGGGCTGCCTCACCGAACACTGAGCATCCGGCTTCTTCGGTAATCGTCTCAATAAAACTGACTGCAATTTTATCCTCGATAACCTCCTCAAGGATATCTCTGATACTTTCCGGAAAAACCTCTCCTGAGTATTCCTTTGCCCCGTCCTCATCGATAATGACTATTTCATTTTCTTCAGAAGATTCCGGCTGTTTTCCGGGAATATCGGTCCGTCCCCAGACATCAACCATCTCCTCTGACGGATATTCCCCGTCCCGGACGTCCTCAATGCTGTAGGTAAAAATACATCTGCCGGCATTGGCCCGGGTGCCTTCAAAAGAGGCCTCGACGATTTCATTTTCCGCATCAGTATTATCATTTTTGTCCCGGGAAATCAGCAGTATGGCATCCAGATAATCCTCAAGGTAGATAACTTCACCGCTGCAGAGTCTCAGAATCATCCCCTTTTCAAGATAGCCGAAGGCCCCCTTGGGGAATTCATCGCAGAATTCACCGCTGTCAATAATGCAGCCGACGACACCTAACTGTCTTCCTCTGATGCATACCAGATCGCCTATTTTGATAACACGTCCGTCAGAATATCTCAAATAATAACTTCTCCATAACCTGATGATTCACAGTATATATAATTACCGGCATCTTTAGTTAATGATATTTATTTCTGTTATTTTTTACCGTTCTTTTTATTTCTGTTTCTGTCATCCGGAAACATTTTTCTCCCGCCGGAACCTCTGCCGTCCGGCTCATGCCTCACGGCATTCCGGCCGAAGTTCCCGCCGGTACCGCGTCTGTCCTTTCCTCCGGATACTCCGCCGCCGTGACCAGCCTGGCGCTGATTTCCCGGTTTACCGCCACTGCCTCCGGCATTTCTGTTTCCGCCGCGTTTTTCAATGGTTCCCTCCGTACGCGGATCATATGGAGGCACCAGAGCGCTGTTTCCTCTGCCGATAAGATCGGCAAGCCCCAGATTAACCAGAGTCTCCCGCACTTCTTTATAGTTTACGGGATCATGATAACGCAGTATGGCCTTCTGGCGTTTTCTGGCGATATCACCTTTAGCCACAAAAACATCCGGTTCTGTTTCCGCAGTTATGGCTTTATACGGATTAAAACCGGTATAGTACATAGCCGAAGCACCGGACATAGGTGTCGGATAAAAATTCTGGACCTGATCCAGCTTAAAGCCGTTCTGCTTCAGCCATACGGCAAGCTTTATCATGGAAAGATCCGTAGACCCCGGGTGTGAGGACATAAAATACGGAATGAGATACTGTTCCTTACCGGCTTCCTCATTGAATCTGTCAAAAAGCTTTTTGAAGCGGTTATAGACGGATTCCCCCGGCTTTAACATGAGCTCAAGCACCTCGGGAACCATATGCTCCGGAGCTATTTTCAGATAACCTCCGACATGGTGGTTAACCAGCTCCCTGATATAGTTTTCATCCTTCAGTGCCAGATCTATTCTCACCCCGGAGGCAATCAGAATCTTCTTGATAAACGGCAGTTCTCTCGCCGCCCGGTAGAGTTCTATCAGTCTGCTGTGGTCAGTATTCAAAAACTTGCATGGTTCAGGGTACAGACACGAAGGCTTGCGACACAGCTTACGCATTTTCTCATTGGTGCACCCTAGCATATACATATTGGCAGACGGTCCGCCTAGATCTGAAATCACTCCGGAAAACTTCGGATCATGCTGTTTAATCTCCTTTAACTCCCTGAGCACGGAGTCTCTGGATCGACTCTGGATTCTTTTTCCCTCATGAGCAACAATCGAGCAGAAGCTGCAGCCTCCGAAGCATCCTCTCATAATGGATACCGAGGTTTTAATCATCTCGAATGCCGGTATTTTCTGCCCGGCGTACGCCGGATGCGGTTCTCTTTTAAACGGTAGAGCATAAACGTAGTCAAGCTCTGCGGTGCTTAAAGGAAATGCCGGAGGATTTACCCACACGAATCTTTCACCATGCTGCTGCATCAGGGCCCTGGCACATTCCGGATTACATTCCTTGATGAAGATGCGGCGGACGTGGGCGTAGAGCTTTTTATCCTGCTTTACAACAGTGGCCGACGGAAGCAGAATGTATTCCTTATCATGAAGTTTGCGTTCAAGTGATACCCGGTTAACCCACTCAGTAGATGAAGCTCCAGTGTTTTTACCGTTGCTGCTTTCTATCCTTTCTGAACTTTCATTTCTGTCCGCTGCCGGAGTGAAAACTGCTATCGCTGACTCCCCTCCTGCCGTGTTTTCTGAGGAGATTCTCCCGTTAGTCTCCGGACTGTCCCCGTCGCCGGTTCCGCCGTTTTCCTCACACATGCAGCAGTACGGGTTAGGTTCCGGCTCGATAAGCCCCGGAGTATCCACTGTTCTCGAATCAATCCCCACCCACTCCGGCAGGGCCTTCTTTACCATTACCGCAGTACCGCGGACATTTTTAATATCTTTTACGGATTCTCCTGAGGCAAGTCTCGAGGCGATTTCCACCAGTGGTCTCTCACCGTTTCCAAATATCAGAATATCCGCCTTGGAATCAGGCAGCACCGAATTCTTTACCGTATCGGACCAGTAGTCATAGTGGGCGATACGACGCAGTGAGGCTTCGATTCCGCCAATCACCACCGGAATATCCTTAAAAGCCTCTCTTACTCTCTGGGTATAGACCACAACCGCTCTGTCAGGTCGCTTACCGGCAACATTTCCGGGAGTATAGGCGTCATCAGTGCGGATTCGCCTGTCGGCAGTATAGTGATTTATCATGGAATCCATGTTACCGGCGTTAATCCCGAAGAAAAGATTCGGCCTGCCGAGAGCCATAAAGGCATCCTTTGAATGCCAGTCCGGCTGGGAAATCACCCCCACCCGGTAACCGAAGGATTCTAGATATCTGCCGACAATGGAGGTACAGAAACTCGGATGATCAATGTAGGCATCTCCAGTTACTATGATAATGTCACAGGAATCCCAGCCGAGTCGGTTCATTTCCGCTCTGGTCATAGGCAGAAAGGGAGCGGGACGGTGATTCCGGCGATAATGGGCGTAACTGCGGATATCCCTGCAGTTATACAGCTCAAAATCCTTAAAATCATTATCTAAAGTTACTGATTCACTCAACATCTTCACCTTAAAAAGAGTACTGTCCGCCGGTCACGGAACCAATCCTTATTCCTTCATAAACCGGTAAAGGCACCAGCAGGTCTATACGACACACCGGCTGATGCCAAACATCTGCCGGTGTATCCTGTCAATAATAATTAAAGCCATTCACCTTTCAGGAACGCCAGCCATTCCGGCGGGTTGTCCCCGTTAAGAGCCGTATAAACCAGCAGACTGGTGTATGCGACATATACAGTCAGCCAGAATACCCCGTGGAATCTACCGAGTTTAACCGTTCCGGATCTGAAACTGATACTGAAAATAATCAATGACAGTGTCAGGAACAGGGTAATACCGCCGTCACGAACCAGCGCCATCTTGTCAACAGAGAAAGGTGCCACAACCCCGGCTATACCGATAACGGCGGTACTGTTAAATATGTTGGAACCTATAATATTACCCACGGCAAGCTCATCACAGCCCTTTCTGGCGGCAACAACTGATGCTGCGAGTTCCGGAAGAGACGTGCCGACAGCTACTACGGTAAGACCGATAACAATATCATTAATTTTCAGAATAGTGGCTATATCAACTGCTCCGAGCACAATCAACTTGGAGCTGGCAACCATCACAACAAGTCCCATTAAAGCCATAAGGGATGATTTACCGAGTCCGAGATTCTTCGGAATTTCGTCTTCTTCATTACCTGAGTCTGAGACACTGTTCTGATTATCCACGGAAAGGTTTGCTGATTCTACTGCAGCCACCATTGCCTTTCTCTTTTTTTCCTCTCTGCTTTTTCTGACACCGTCCAAGGTAGTATGTACTATAAATCCGGCAATTATCAGAAGAAGAACCAGTGATTCTGTTCTGGAGATATCACCGTCGTAGACAAAATATAACGGCAGAATCACTACGAAAAGCAATAGCGGATATTCCTTTTTGAGCAGTGAACGGCTGACCACCACCGGTGTGAGCAGGGCCGTGACCCCGAGAATAAGAGAAATATTACAGATGTTTGACCCCCAGGCGTTACCGAGAGCCAGCCCCGGTGAATTATCCATAGCAGCCAGCAGAGATACCAGCATTTCCGGAGCTGATGTTCCGAACCCCACAATCAGTATACCAATAATCAGTTCAGGAACACCGAGACAGTACGCGAGTCCCGAAGAACCGTCAATAAACTTTTTGGCACTCCATATAAGGAGTACGAAACCTACAACAATATATAATAGAGACAATAGAATTGTCATAAACCGCTCCTGTATTTCATCTTCTGCTGCAGAAACATTCATCAACTTTACAAAAACAGAAGGCAGGTTCTCTCAGCACTGCCCCGGCCGCTTAGAACCGAACTTTGTTCTCCGGCCGCATCCGCTCCATGTTGAAGTTATCACAGCACCACAACATCCTGAATGTATTCAGAGGAGCCGCTGCCATGACACTGTCATGGTATTTCCGCATCTATCGATGATTTATAATTATTATTCCGGTCTTTTAAAAACAGAACGCCTTACGGAGTTCTGTCCTTACAGAAACCTGTCCGCAATACATATTTCAGTCATGCCGGGAGTTCCCCGGAATCACATTTTTTCCATTTATCTGATAATAAAATATGCTTGGCATAATTTATATAATTTATGAGAGATAGTAAACATTTTTATCTACTTATTTTTCGGGAAATTAATCATCTCCTCCGCTCACTTTTACAAAAAAAGCTGTCAGAAAGCCTGATACAAAAGGCTCCTCTCTTTCTGAAACATCCGGAATACCGGACATTTCAGCAGGAACGGAGATAATTTCTGAAATTTTCTGTATATTGTCAGGTATCCTCCGGATAATTACCGGTAACAATCAACAAAAAGCGGAATACAGAATACTCCCTGATAAATAAACGGATCCTTAATAAAAAATCTGCAAAATACTTGATTAAACATACCGAACACAGGTATGATGCCTATTCAGCATTTTTACAATTTCGACATTTTAAATAAACAGATATTCTGCGGAAAGAAAACTGAACATTCCGGGATGTACACCAGAAAATATAAGGATAACCGGTACAGGCCATAACACCTGCCCCGTACCTTACCTTCAGGAAGAATCCGGAGCCTTAGAAAAGCAATAGATGAATTATTTTCTTCACGCAGCGGATAAAATGGAATAAAAATGGGCAGTAATAAAAAAGAATCTATCAAATCAGCTGTTATAGCTGTTAATAAAAGAGCCAGTCATGATTATTTTCTCGAACAGCACTTTGAGGCTGGAATCAGTCTGCAGGGATGGGAGGTAAAAGCCCTGAGAGCCGGAAGAGGCAGCATCGTTGACGGCTACGTAACCATTAAAAAAGGAGAAATTTTTCTGATAGGAGCCAATATCACTCCGCTGGATCAGGCATGCACCCACGTTATATGCGATCCGACCAGAACCAGAAAACTGCTCCTTAACCGCAGGGAAATCGATAAGCTTATCGGTTCTGTGGAAAGAGCCGGCTATACCATAGTCCCTTTAAAACTCTACTGGAAAAAATCATTCGTCAAGGTTGAAATTGCTCTGGCCAAAGGTAAGCAGGATCATGATAAGAGAGACTCCATCAAGGAACGCGATGATAAGAGAGACTCCATCAAGGAACGCGAATGGAAACGCGATCAGGCAAGAGTAATGAAAAAGAATATCCGTTAGTGCTGAATCTCAGTACGGTTACGGAATCTCTGTTCTAAAAAAAACAGAGATTCCGGATTTCTTTAAAAATATTCCTTATAGACTGAATCCGCTCACCAGATTGTGCTTATGAAATATTGGAGCGTCTCAGGTATAAATCATATGAAAAGATGACCGCAAACCGCAAAAAAACAGCGGACTACGGTCATCTCTTTTATTTATCCGTCTCCGGTATAACGGCAGAAAGTCTACTTCTTAAATTCTTTATAATCGTCCATGATAATGTCATAGACAAAGATCTTTCCGGTGCTTTTACAGACGGCATACCTGTCCGTAACCACAAACTGTTCCGGATTATTGTCACCC
>OMYE01000125.1 GCA_900315145.1 uncultured Pseudomonadota bacterium
TTGCTAAACTAGGAATATCAGCTCAGGAACGTAGCTACTATCAAAAGAAGTTTAATTTCGGAAAAAACCTTCATTTTTCTCCATCAGCATCATGCCAGAGACTTGCATCTATGGTGCAGACAATGAATCAGGATGAAAAGAAAGCATTTATCTTTTTCAGTCTGGATCTACTGCTTCCTATAGCTTTTGCCGACAGCATAATTTCGGACGAGGAAAGAAAAAGACTCCTAATGATTACAGGAGCCCTGGGCATAGATGATTATTTAATAAACGATATTATTAACGAATACATAAATCGTTATAGTGAAGCACAGCATGAAGATGAAAATGAATTTGAAAGAGCTTTGCGAATTCTTGGACTATCAAAAAATGCTCAATTTGAAGAAGCTAAAGCAAAGTATCGCATTCTAATGAAGAAGTACCATCCTGATAAAGTCGGTCTTCTGCACCTTTCCCCCGAACAGGAAGCTAGAACAAGAGAGGAATATAATAAAAAAACTAAAGAGATAAACGAAGCTTTTGATATTATTCGAACCCATTTCGGGCAGTAACCACCGGAGTTAACCTTATCAGAAAGCATAAAAAACGTAGAGTCTAACACTAATGAAGGCCCCCGGCAGGAAGTCACCTTTTATGACTCCCGGAATATTTCCGGGAGTTAAAAACTCAGCCCTTTGCTTTATTAACCGTGTCTTGCTGTAATCACCCATGATTTATACTTATCAAACGGCACCAGGGACAGCAGAGTGACGATACCTGCAACCACAGCATTGCATACAAAGATGATGATAATCCACTGAACCATGGTAAGCCCGGCGAAATTCCATGAGGCATCACCGCACACTCCGGTCGGCTGAAATACGGATGGCAGCCACTTGTCTAGTTTAAAATACTCCGGAAAATTCGCAAAAAAGCCACAGGTGGTGCTGGAGGCAAATGGATCGGCCAGAGATTTCTGGTAATCAATTTCATAACCGCGATGCTCTATGGCTATAATTAGTCCCCATACTGATGATACCAGCCAGACCGCAGACGCAGCCAGACGCATAATCATGATTCTCGGAATAATGACGCCTATTAATGCAGCCACCCCGAAAAACATGAAGCACGCTCTTTCATAAACACATTCGATACATGGATTCAGCTTAAGCCAGTACTGAAAATAAAGACCGCAGCTTTCATAAAAAATAAAGCCTAAAAAAAGCAGCCCCCACAAAATTCTAGTGTGCGGAAACCATATATTCAAAAAAAATTTCTTTAAAAAATTCATCTTAAAACAGTCTAATATTCAAATTAAGTATTCAAATTAATATCTTCGAAGATATACGGCCTGCAGAACCCGATCTCAGATCTTAAGGCTTTCTTCAGGAACATTCATGCATTATGGGATAAAAATAACCCGAATGTCTAACAATATCAACATTCGGGTTATTAACTGCAGGCTAACTCACATTATGAGTTGCCGTATATCATACTCCGGCAGGCTCAGCGGCACTGCTTTCGGCTTTCTGTTCCTTCTTCAGATCCTCTTCCTCAATAAATTCAGGTAAAGGTTTGTGAGTCTGTCCTACAAAGGTATAAATAACAGGCAGAACAAACAGAGTGAAGAGAGTTCCGATAGAAAGACCGGCTACGATAACCAGACCGATTGAGAAACGGCTGGCAGCACCGGCGCCTTCTGCTGTAAGAAGAGGTACCAGACCGGCAACCATCGCAGCGGTAGTCATCAGAATAGGACGAAGTCTGATAGTGGCAGCCTTTCTGACGGCCTCAACTTTTGAAAGACCGTTTTTAAGCTGTTCCTCCTTACTAACTTCACATATCAGAATACCGTGCTTTGAAATAAGACCAACCAAGGTAATCAGACCTACTTCAGTGTAGATATTCAGAGTAGCCATTCCCACAGACAGGAACAACATTGCTCCGGATATGGCAAGAGGTACGGCAATCAGAATTACACAAGGATCCTTCCAGCTTTCAAACTGACATGCAAGTACCAGGAAGATGATAAATACCGCCAGAATGAATGTTGAAGCCAGAGAACTGCCTTCAGTGGTAAACTGACGTGATTCCCCCTTATAGTCATGAGTATATCCTGCAGGTAATGTAGGTACAATCTCCTTTTCAAAGAAATCGATCGCTGTACCCATACTAACTCCCGGGCTTAAGGCTAAGCTCAGGGTGGCGGCATTCTGCTGTGACATCTTAGACAGAGTGGCTGGTTCAGTCTTAACCTTGATAATCAGAACTGAATTCAACGGAATCATACTGCCGTCACGAGCCTTCACAAAATATTTGCTTAAGGATTCCGGAGTAAGACGGTTAGAACGTTCAGTCTGTGGAATAACCTCATATGAACGGCCGTCAATAGCCACACGGTTAACGTAGCCGTCGGCAATCATTGTGGAAAGAGTCTGACCGATATCACTCATGGTAATACCATAGGCACCGGCCTTCTTACGATCAATATCAATGTACAGGGTCGGAGAGTCATAGCTCAAGTCACTGTCAAAGTACACAAAGAGACCGCTTTTCCTGGCTTTTTCCATAACATCAGAAGCTACAGTGAACAGTTCCTCGAAGCTGTGCGGAGTCATCAGCACGAACTGCATAGGCAGACCGCTGGAGCTTCCAGGAAGCGGAGGCATCTGGAATACAGTGGCATTGATGTTCGGGCTCACGCTGAGGAGAGGTGAAACACGTTTAACCACATCATCCTGTTTATCTCTCTTGGAGAACTCCTTAAGAACAAGAATCGCCATACCCTGGTTTGATGCAGGTACACCTATCATACCGAGAGTATTGGAAACCGCCTTATCCTTGCCGGCTTCTTCGGTAAGCTTCTTTATACCGTCCTCCAGATAGTCAAGGTTGGCATTGTTAGGCCCCTTACCCATCATCATGAAGGCACCGGTATCTTCATACGGAGCCAGTTCTGAAGATGTGTAGTTGAAAAGAACCGGCAGAGTAACCATAATCACGACAGCGATAACGACTATAGGGGTTCTTGAAGTCAGAACAGCATTAAGCATCTTGGAATAAACAGATGTCAGTCTGTCCAGAGCTCCGTTAACCATGGTCTCAAAACGACCAGGCTTGGCATTTTCCTTCAACATCTTTGAACACATCATAGGAGACAGTGTCAGAGCGATAATACCGGAAATCAGCACAGAACCTGCCAGTGTCAGAGCAAATTCAGTAAACAGAGAACCGGTCACCCCGCCCATAAGAGCTATAGGAGAATATACCGCACCGAGGGTGATGGTCATGGAAATTACCGGAATAGCTATTTCTCTGGTACCGATGATAGCTGCTCTGAATGGAGAAAGACCGTTTTTAATATGACGGTCGACGTTTTCCACAACCACAATTGCATCATCCACCACCAGACCGATAGCCAGCACCATTGCGAGCAGAGTCATCAGATTGATAGAGAAACCGCAGGCACTCATCAGCATGATTACACCAATCATGGAAAGAGGAATGGTAACTATAGGAATTACCACCGCTCTTAATGATCCCATGAAGAGAGTAATAACCACTAGCACGATAACCGCCGCTTCAACAATGGTATGAATAACTTCATTGATAGACTCTTCAATGGAGATGGTACTGTCGTAGATAATATCCATCTTCATGGATGAAGGAAGATCCAAAGGGTTGGCTGTAGGGGTAGCATCGATAGCAGCAACTACCGCTTTCTTACCGTTGGCTATAGCTCTGAAGGTATCATGATTTGCCGCCATGGACACCCTGGCAACATCCCTCAATTTGACAATTGCACCGTTTTTTGAGGAGATAACCAGTTCCTCGAGTTCAGCAGTATCGGAAACCTGGGTATCCGTATTGGTATTCATCAGTGTGAAGTAGTTATTAATCTGACCTGATGATGTCTGGAAGTTATTAGCCTGAAGAATCCCGACCACATCCTTGGCAGTCATGCCGTGAGATGCCAGTTTTACCGGATCAAGCCATATTCTGAGGGCATACTCGTTACCGCCGTACAGAGTCACCTTGGCAACACCATTAACCGTAAAGATCTGCGGTATTACAACTCGGTTGAGGTAGTCGGTAATCTGCGGTCCCTCCATATCACCGCTGGAGAAGGAGATATAGATAACGGATGTGGTTGACCCCGTCGACAGACTTATTGTCGGGTCCTGCGCTTCACTAGGAAGCTGTGATTTTACGGAATTAACACGGGACAGTACATCAGCAAGAGCGCCGTTCGGATCCGTATTAAGCTTCATATTGACAGTAATGGTTGACGTACCCATTTTAGAGCTGGATGTCATATAGTCAATATTGTCAGCCTGAGCCACTGCCTGCTCAATAGGAGCGGTAATAAAGCCCTGTATCAGATCCGCACCGGCACCATAGTAGCTGGTGGTAACCGTTATTACGGTATTGGTCATATTAGGATACTGACGCACCGCCATATTTTTCAGAGCCTGCAGTCCCAGAAGGGTTATCAGCAGACTGATACAGATGGCCAGTACCGGTCTTTTTATAAATATATCGGTAAACATCTGTTATAACTCCGGTGCCTGTTCTGGTCTGTCGAGAGTAAACTTGTCAGTTATGGTTATCGGGCTGTCATTTGACAGTCTTACCAGACCTTCAGTGATAAGCTCATCACCTTCGTTAAGACCTTCAGTGATAACCACCCGATCTTCATTTTCATTACCGGTCTTAACATTAACCAGTTCTGAAACCTTTTCCCCTTTATCATTGGTCTTCACTCTGTATACAGAGGTACCGTAAAGATTGTAGGCTACGGCAGTCTTAGGTACGGCAATCTGCATTTCCTCCTCAGGAAGAATCACATTAACCTTTACATACATACCGGTAATAAGCTTGCTCTGCGGATTAGGAATTGTACCCTGAACCTGAATCAGACCGGATTCATAGTTCATCACTACTTCAATCGCAGTAATCTTACCCTGGAAAACCTCCCCCGGATATGAATCAACGGTAATAGAGACCTCCTCGTCAAGCTTAATCTTCTGTACGTCATTCTGAGGAATGGTAAATCTTACCTTCACCTGAGAGTTATCTTCAAGATGGGCAATTTTTGAACCAGGCTGTAAATACTGTCCTACGTACACATTTCTGATACCCAGCTTTCCTGAGAAAGGAGCCTTAATCTGTAATTTATCAAGCTTTGCCTTAATGGCATCGACATCAGCACTCAGAGCTTCATAATCCGCAAGGGCATTATCAAGATCCTGCTGGGAAATATTCCCCTTGTTAAACAGAGTGGAGTAACGGACATACTTTTTCTTAGCAGCTTCAACCTGCGCTTTGGAAGACTCATAGTTGGCACGTTCAACGGAATCGTTCACCTGTACCAGAATCTGCCCCTGTTTGACTACATCACCGGAATCAAAAAACAATTCCATGATACTGCCGGAGGATTCAGAGGAGATATCGATACCCTGATTAGGCTCAATATAACCGATAGCGCTTATAACCTCCTGCCATTTTTCCTTTTTTACAGTCTTGGTCACCACAGGACTAGGAGGCTGCTTCATATTGGCAAGATATTCCTTCGTTTTCATCTGTACGAACCAGCACCAGCCTATAGCTGCGGCAAAAAGAGCCACAACAACCAGTGGAACGGCTATTTTCCATATACGCATATAAGATCCTTCGTCTTTTGAATCAACATTAAAAAAATCATCATAATTATATTATTTCTCCGGATTGCACCGGAGTATTCATAATTTTGTCCGGACAGAAACTGACACCTGAAAAGTGATGCCGGGAGCCATCCCCGCCGATATTTTCTGATTCCGGAAAATATATTTTTTCTCAGAATTGTCTATCGTTTTTCCGAGGATGTCCTTTCTGTTCGAATTTCTGCTCTTATTAGAAAATTTATTTATTTTTTTTTATATTTTTAAACTGTCATTTTCACCCGCAGTTTTTTAGAAACAGTATAATAACTGCCGGCGACACGAAATACCACAGTCTACAGCACATATTATAAACACATATGATGGAAGTTCAGTATACAAGAGACAAAGTCGCGTCATATATTGCTATGTTTATTACATATTTAGTCTGAATTACGGCATCTGAACTGTTTCAAGAAGCTTACCATATCACCATTTTTATTACAGCCTGCCAAAATATCACAAGATTTCCGGAAAATCGAAATAATTCTGATAAAAACCTGCTTCTCCCCGTAAACACCCAACCGCATTTTTTTCAACATTTCTGCCCCCTCTTCTGAATTTTCCTAAAAATCAAATATCATATTCCTTTGTCAACACCGGTGCTGTATAATAACCTAGTTTTCAGATATATTTATATAGTTTTGTGTATACACACCATTTAGTACAGGATTCAAACAAATGCTGAATAACAGTCTTGCAGATAACAGCAGTTTAGAAAACGGCAGGCCGGAGCCTAATATAACAGCTCTTCTGCCGATACTTATTTTTCTGATTATTTATCTAGGCAGTGGGCTATACTACGAATACATCCACCCGATTGAAGGAAAAATGGGATTCTACATAACTTCGGTTGTAGTATCCTTCGGTATAGCCCTGATTACCGCCTTTATGCAGAACCGTAAACTTTCTTTTGACGAAAAAATCAATGTCTGTGCCAAAGGTATCGGTAACACCAGTGTTACCATCATGCTTCTCATATTTCTTTTAGCCGGAGCATTCAGCGGCATTGCTACGGCTGCCGGAGGAGCCATCAATACGGCGAATCTGCTTCTCAGCATCATACCTGCCGACTTTTCTCTTGTCGGGATTTTTTTAATCGCCTGCGTCATTTCAATGTCCATGGGAACAAGCGTCGGTACCATCTCCATGCTGGCACCGATAGCCCTCATCATTGCTAATAACAGCGGTATTTCAGTTCCGTTATGTGCAGCAACAGTGATAGGTGGAGCCATGTTCGGGGATAATCTATCCTTTATTTCAGATACTACAATAGTCGCGACCAAAACCCAGGGGGTGGCAATGAAGGAAAAATTTCTTGCCAACATAAAAATCGCCCTGCCTGCCGCCGTCATTACTGTAGTGGTTCTGATTGGCATATCCATTCATTCGGAAATAAATCTTACTGACAATCTTGATTTCAATTTTCTGCTGACTCTGCCTTATTTTCTGGTATTCGGGCTGGCTCTCGCCGGAATCAATGTATTTCTGGTTCTCCTAATCGGTATTATTCTTTTTATCATATTCGGAGTCTGCTTTGATGCGATCAGCTATGCTACAGCATTTGAAGCCATGGGAAACGGCACATCATCAATGTTTGAGACCATTATTGTCTCTATCCTTGTAGCATCCATTTCCGCACTCGTAAAGGAGCACGGCGGATTTGAGGCCATACTGGAATACATCAGAAAACACTTTAACAGCAAAAAAGGCGGAATGCTGGGAATTGCCCTGCTGACCTCTTTTATGGATGTCGCCACAGCCAATAACACGGTAGCCATCTTTGCTGCTGCACCTATAGCCAAAGACATAAGCAAAGAATATGGTGTTACCGGCAGAATAACTGCCTCTCTCATGGACACCTGCTCCTGTATTGTTCAGGGGATTATTCCCTATGGTGCCCAGCTTCTGGTGGCCGCAAGCATCATGGGCATAAGCAGTATATCCATAATGCCTTACCTCTTCTATCAGTTCATCCTAACACTGTTTGTCGCCATAGTTATCATTAGAGCAAGATAACTCACTGCGATAGCAATTCTGAAGATAATGTCACGCTGCCGGAGTATCCGGTAGCTGACAGCAATAAACGGTATAACTTCATGTTTCAAGCACAGCAAGCCCATAAACGAACATTTTCTCAAATAAACAGATCAATGTAACGGTACATGACCGATGACTGTGCTAATCTTACTTAAGGATCAATGTCATCCTTCCGCACCTTGCAATAAACTTATATGAAAATATTCTGATAACCGGATAAAGGATCATATGCTCATGAAATGCCCTTTCTGCCAGACCGAAATCAGCGATAATTCCAAATTCTGTTCCGCCTGTGGTAAAGAAATGTCTGATGACAACGGGATAAAAAAAGACTGCCGGCAGAATTCCGGTGTTTTCTCCGATAAGAAAACAAATTCCGGAATGCCGTCAACTGATACAAAATCACCTGACAATAATCTGACCGTCCGTCCGGAAAAATCAGATCATGATAAAACAGATGAGAAAAACACTGATCCGCAGCTGAATGATGTTATCAGAAGACTCGACAGTATAAACATCATGCAGCTTGTCTGTCTTGTATCTCTGTTTATTCCCGGAGTTAATTTTATAGGTTTTATTCTGCTTCTGGTCATCATCTTCAGGTCTTTTGATCTCTCCAACAGAGTGAGCATAACTTTACGCAGATTCAACTACGAGAAATATGCCCGGATATCCGACGGTGTCAAAACAAAATGTGCAGTTATACTGCTGTCAGTCATACTTCTGATTATTGCAGCATTCGTTACTTATTTAGGAATCATCCGGCTGTCCGTTAAACTGACAACCGTGGGAATTCTAATCTGCAGCGTATTAATGCTTGTAGCGGCAGTACTGGAAATATACTGCTTTATCCGTCTCTATACCATTATGAACGTGATGAATTCCAT
>OMYE01000126.1 GCA_900315145.1 uncultured Pseudomonadota bacterium
AGTCGCCCCTTTTTACTTATACAGCTAAAAGGACATTCCTATGAATAAACTGACATGCGAATCGTGCGGAAGTGTAGATGTGGTAAAGTCAGACGATTTCTTTGTCTGTCAAAGCTGCGGTAAAGAATACACCAAGGAAGATGCCCAGAGACTGATTAACGTTAAGGTTAATGTCAGTTCAGATTCTATTTCACTTGATAAAAGAATCTCTAATTATCTAGAACTTGCCCGGAATGCCCTTAAAAACAATAATTATCAGGAGGCTAATACTTATGCCCACAAGATTCTGGATTTTGAGGACAAAAATCCTGATGCCTGGTATATAAAAGCACTGGTTGCCGGTTATAATAACCCCCTCACCGGCAATTACGATATTACCGAATGCATCAATTCATTCCAGAATTCCTACATGTTCAGTCCGGCAGAGACGCAGAAGTCTCTTCAGGAAAAAATCAATGGTGAGCTCACTAAAATAATCCCCTTCTATATGACCAACATCAGTCATATCTTTGATGTATGCGGTATTGAACATCTGTCAGATCATATCTCCGTACTGTGCAAATTCGCCAATGATTTCAATGAAACCTGCATGCCCTGGTATGAACGTCAGGATGATAATGAAAAGCATAAAATCATCAATCTGATGGCCTTAAGTCTCAGCACTGCCATCGGCAAAGCCTGGAACAGTAAAATATTTCCGGCTTTACCGCAGAATGACCATATCAGTCTTGGCGAAAAAAAGATGAACCTGTGTCTTCTTTATGCCGAATCAATTATAGAAGTCTATAAGATGGCCATAACTATGGGGGCAGATGACCGGGATAATAATATTTTAAGATATAAAAGCATCATCGACATATGTCATAAAATGATCGTCGCCCTCACCTACGGTTTAAATAAAAACACCTTCCAGTGGCATCCCGGATATACCAAAAACAAGAAACTTATAAAGGAATTGCTGACTAAAATATCTGAATACAACCTGAAGATAAAGGAACTGGATCCAACCTATGTAATTCCTGGAAACAAGTATTATCTGAGAGGCACTCCTTTTGCAAAAAGCAGAATCGGCTGTATCGTGTTACTCCTTCTTATCATAGTGATAGCAGCCGTTGCATTCTTTTTAACCAAAGTACCTACAACTGACCTGTCACCTGGTTAAAAAGACTGGAATTCAGATATTCCCGGCAGAACTGACTGATTCATTATCAGGAATACATATCGTCAGAAAATAGTCTGACAGAAAAATAAGTAAAAAAGGGGGGAATTCCAATTAGGTTTCCCCCTTTTTTATCATCTGTTTAAAGTTTCTGAATTACATTACGATGTTTGTAATCATTAAGTTAAGAGTTTTGTAATCATTATAATGTCCTATTGGAATCATCGTAATTATAGTAGGCGCCGCCTTCATTACTAACGGCAGGAATTTCATCATTATATATGTAGTCACCAGCCTTAGCCCAGAAACATTGTACGGCATAAAAAAACGGCATTACAACTCCTATACAAAGCAAAATTAAATATGAATTAACAAATGCTCCGTCTAAAGAATTAGTTACGTCTTCTATAAACTGTGAATGAGCTCCGGTAAAGTTAACATTCGTAAAAATATAGTAAATCACAGGAAGCATAAAAACGGCTGCTATCAGTATATTAATCAAAGCAAGTGCTATCATTGTAAAAACTATAGACATATTTTTTTCTACAGTCTGTACACCTTTGATTAAACCTGATAATGCACCATCATTCTCCCCCTTAGGACATATACAATAAGAACCTAAATTAACTCCGGCAACCACCATCAACAGGACAAAAAAAGCCAGAACAAACAGTACAGCACCGCATATAACCATTAGAGGTCCGGGAACACCTATATAATTCGCGACATAACCGAGTCCGGCAATCGCGAGAGCTCCCACTAAACACATTCCGGCAATAAACAGTGATGTCAGAATAACAAATAAAATTATTCTCAATAGGAAACGGATATCAGCAAAAACTTTAATAAAACTGTTCCATCTTAACTTTTCATCAAATTTAACCTGACTGCAGGCGGCATTGAGCACCCCGAACATCACAATAGATTGAAGTAAATTTACTACTAAACGTATAATACTTTCAGTATACCGAGGTGCGAGAAAGATAGCATCAAAACCGGTCATTACACTGGCAAAAATCGTATCGCACACCAATGCGCATAATACAATCACGATGAATAAGAAAATAAATAAAACGATATTTGCCAGAAACAATCTTAAAAAAGAGGAATAAGCCAGTTTTAACGATTCTCCATAAAAGCTCATCCCGTCACTAAAACTTAAAGTTCTCATAAAATATAAAAAACTCCGAAAAACGATATGTATAAATAATTACGATAAGGTTAATCTCTATTATTGTTATAGCTATATTAAATAATATTTTTAACAGAAATATTGTAACGTACTTTACCGGCTCTTCAAGAAATATCGGAATACAGCCGGTCGGTACAACACTTGCAAAAGAAAGGAAAAATCGATTTTTACGACAAAATATATCAACATACTATTCATAGTGATTTTATTTTTGGTCTTATATTAATAGAATAAATATACATATAATAAACATTCATATACACACCTGATTATCGATATAATCATTGTCAATAAATTATTTAGAATTATTAGACGAATATCAAACTTTTTTGTTTTTTTGTCTTTTTAAATGCCGGGATAAATTTCAACTGAAATACTGATATTAATAAGCTGATAATTTAATCTAATTTACGGGAACCGGTGCTCTTTCCACCGTATTGTTCTATATGATTATTTTTTAATCAACAACCGGTATAAAAAAACATGAAATTCAATGGATAACGATAAACGATAAAAAAGCGATAAAAACAAACTTAAATTACCTCTATTTAAGGCATAAAGCTTTATGGTAACCTAAAATAACTTCATATATCGCAATCAGCCTCTTTTTATTAGACTGTTGCTGTCAGACATTACAAAACAGATGAAGAAAAGAAGATTAACCTACATTTTCCGGAATAACGCCAAACATAATAAATACGTCTGAATCAAGATTCTTTCATATGAGGATGTTAACATTGATATCGGTACACTACCGAATTTCGATTTCAGCATTTTTCAAAAAACTGCGACGCAGCGGCAATGAGTTTATTGATGCCAAGGGTTGCTGTCAAAGTTGTCCTAATACAGAATTTTTAAAGAAGAGTTTAACAAGTATCAGACTGATATGTTCTGCAGCAGAACACTGATTTCTCCTGAACCATATCACTCTTTTTTGGCTCATTAAAAAGAAAAAGGCTATCAAAAAATACTCACAGCTCATTAGAGAGTATTAGGATCCACATCCAGACAATTATATTCTGTGGCACATTGGGACGATGCCGAGGCTCTCCATTCAAATCCATCCTTTGGACTCTCTCTGTACAACGGCGTGATAATGTAGTTCGTGTCAACGATTCCATTAAAGGTTACTGTAATAGTTCCTTCATCATCAACTGAATAAGTAATATTTTCATTGTCGTATTTAACGTATCTGACCTTACATGTTTCGTTCTTATCCAGCCATATGACTTTACCTGGAAGAAAATGGTTCATAGCGCCTTTATCCAGCAGACATTTTTCGATCTGCGATTTAATATAACCTACTTTGGGAAGATATTTATCGTTAAAAGAGGCTTTGTTATAAAACATAAATGTTCCGATAATTATAGACGTATTTGATATTAGACATATCGCAACTACACAAAAGATAAACATATTTATCAGGAATTTTTTCTGGAATCTTTTCATGATTTCCTCTCTAGGTTTCATCATTGTTTTCCCAATAAATAATATTCCGTCCATAATATGTACTATTTGTAGTATTCTCAGGATGACAACTAAATCACCCAAATTTCCGCAATTATCACCCTCAACACCATTTTCAATGTCGTTAACATTATCATTAAATCCGAAGAATCCTCCCCCAAACTCACTGAGGTCACTGTCAGGCAGCTTGTACCTAAATTCTCCGAGAATTACTACAATATTTTTACATACGTACAAGGACATACAGAGAATCAGAATAAATACACACAGATTCACGTATGCATGAAAATCAGGTAATGAAATTATATCGACGCATAGTAAAACCAAAAAGGTGATGATAATTAGGATACTCACTATTAGGTTTCTTTGAATCTTTCTGCTCAAAAGAGTTACTGCTTTATCTTTGAAGTACCTGTATGCCCTGTAATGCAGAATAGAAAGATATATTAACAACCCAAAATAATATACAGCCATAACAGGCAAAATAATTGCCGTTAGCAAACCATAACTTAAAAATCTATACAGCTTATAAAATTTATTTCCAAGATTTTCAAATTTTTCATCTGTTTTGTATGAGCTATACATTTTTTACTCTGAGAATCACATAAGAAGGGAAAACATAGCTTTTTTTTCAAAAAGCATCATTAACATGAGGTAAACATCAGTGAAGATTCTAAACCAGTCTATATCATTATTTCAGAATTACGCAAATGATCTGAAATAACCGCTTCAGCTCTTAATATCATGCCATACTGCACGACATGGATTTCTTTGAGACACCAGACATTCTGCTATAAGTAGTTATTCGTACTATAACCTCAATAATCCACATTATGCTGCATGCATGCCTATCGGCAGGCGGATGCAACAGCTCAAAAAGTTATTTCAGTCCATTTCAAAAAAAAAGGAGGATTAATATCCTCCCCCAGACATATGCAGGCCGCACTAAGTACGGCCATCTCTAAAACATACTGTACAGGATTAACCTAAAGTAGCGGCTACTTCATCACTCATAACGCCGTTATGGTAAACTTCCTGAACATCATCAAGATCTTCAAGGTAGTCAACCAGCTTCATAAAGGTTTCAGCATGGTCGGCATCAACATCAGCATCAGTTGAAGCAATCATAGTAACCTGAGCACTGGCTGGCTTGAGACCGGCAGCTTCGATAGCATCG
>OMYE01000130.1 GCA_900315145.1 uncultured Pseudomonadota bacterium
ATACCTCATTGAGTACAGAGGCTTTCAGCCTGATTCCCCGAACAGTCAGAGTTTAGCTGCAAAGATTGGATACAGTTTCTACAGAATAACATCAAGAGGGTTGGACAGACCTAATACTGATGGACAGCTTCCTAGTTCAGCCACTATTGTACAGACTAACGTTGGCATAAGAAGAAGCATAGAATAATTTATAGGAGAATGAATTATGAAATTTGGTGGCAAAAGAGGTTTTACGCTGTTAGAACTTATGATTACTATTGGTATTATCGGCATTTTAAGTGCGATAGCCATTCCGACTTATAGAAATTATGTGGTTACTGCAAAGCGTTCAGAAGCTCAGCAGAATCTTGTACAGTTAGCATCAAGAATGGAAAACTGCTACTCGCTCAATAATACATACACCGGGTGTGTAAATGCCAACTCATTATCATCAAAGGTTGCTGAAAACTATGATCTCACAAGTACTGTTAATACTGCAGGTAATGAGTTTTTGCTGTCTCTTGTTGCGAAGGGAGGACAGACGGGAGATAAGAAGGCGTGTCAGCAGCTGGCAATAAATCACCTCGGCAGAAAATACTCCGGTTGTTCAACTGTAGCTACCTGTGGTAGTGCTTCTGCTGATTCAGAATCCAATAAATGCTGGTAGTATAATTTCGTTATTACTTTAAACCCGCCTAAGAATATTGGCGGGTTTTTCAATTAATCATCAGGTGTGAGTTTTTCTAACTTAAACTCTGCTGTTTTATCAATGGCAAGTTGTTCAGTAATTTCCGGAAGAATCTTATCAAGATTTTCTTTAAATCCGAAAGGTGCGTTGCAGACGACCATTCCCGATCCATGCATTCCCATCAGGGTATCCTGAGCACATACGGTAAACTCCGCTCTGACGGTTCTTCTGATATTTAACTTTGTTATGCCTCTTATGAATTCATAGGCGTGATTTGATGCCTTTCCTAGTAATGGATACCATATGGCAAAAATCCCCTGAGGGAATTTGGTATAGGCGTTCTTTACCAGACTGATGGTATTCTTATAATCATTTTCCAGTTCATATGACGGATCAATAAAAATCAGTCCTCTTCTGATAGCAGGAGGTAAAAGAGCCGGTAAACCTTCAGCTGCATCCCGGTGATGGACATGACAGTATGAGTAGTGATGCAGGTTATATTTAAGGTTTTCATATTCTGTCGGATGAAGCTCCATGAAATTGGCACTGTCATTTTCATCGCAGATTTGCGCTGCAAACATAGGTGAACCTGGATAATAATTGAGAGCTCCCGAACCTTCATTTATGTCATTGATGATTTTATAATAATCAGGTACCAGTTCCTGCAACAGGGAGTTGTTGATTATTTTATCCACACCGTTTTTGTATTCTCCTGTCTGCTGACTCCAGGCACTTTTTAAAGAGTATGCTCCGGCACCTGAATGGGTGTCAATGTAGGTAAGAGGCTTTCCTTTCTGTTTAAGCTGTCGGAGGATTAAACATAAAACCATGTGTTTTAACACATCAGCATGATTTCCCGCGTGAAAACCGTGTCTGTAACTTAACATTTTCTTTATCCTAAAAATTTAAATATTCAAAAACAGAATGTTTTGAAAAAGATTAAAAGCATTATACCGGTTGTATAGTAACCGGTAGATGGCAATTGCTCCCGTACAGGGATTAAAGTGCCGCAAATTCTCTGTTTTTCTCCTCGAGAAGTTCACTCTTTTCCATCCACAGCATTTCGCACTCCTCAAGTTCGTTTGCAACTTTACTCTGTTCAAGAAGGATTTGCTGCAGTTCATTCTTATTGGCTGCATCGTAGAGTTTTTCGTCTGCAAGCTGATTTTCCAGTTCTTTTTTTCTGGCAGAGAGTTCTGCCATTTTTTTATCAAGGATTTCTATTTCCTTTTTTATCGGGCGTAGCTTTTCCCGGAATTCGGCTTCCAGTTTCTTCTGTTCCTTTGATTTGAAGGAGGTTTTTCCTGAAACCGCATTATTTTTTTCTTCAGCCTTTTCGCGGTGAGCCTCCTTCCTTAACTGTTCATTTTTTTTATCCAGTTCGGTGAGGTAGTTGTGGTAATCATCTAAATCCCCGTCGAAAGGTCCGAGTTTCCCTTCACTAACGAGATAGAATTCGTTGGTGGTTGTTTTTAAAAGATGTCTGTCATGTGAAACAACGATTAAGGCTCCTTTATAATCAGCCAAGGCCATAATGATGGCCTCACGCATATTAAGGTCCAGATGGTTGGTCGGTTCGTCCAGAAGCAGAAGATTAGGTCTCTGCCAGACAATAAGCGCCAGAACAAGTCTGGCTTTTTCACCGCCACTGAAATGTACTACCTTTTCTGTGGCCTTGTCTCCGCTGAAGCCGAAACCTCCGAGGAATGATCTCAGTTCAAGTTCCTTATGCCCTTCAGCTATTCTTGTGAGATGGGTAAGCGGGGTCTCGTCATTATCAAGATATTCCAGCTGGTGTTGCGCGAAATATCCGATTTTAATTCCCTTGGCTATACTGACATTTCCTCCTAAAGGCGGAATGGTACCTGAGAGGGTTTTGATAAAGGTTGATTTACCTGCTCCGTTTCGTCCGAGTAATCCTATGCGTGACCCCGGTACCAGATTAATTTTTACATCAGTAAGTACTGTTTTATCAGGATATCCCGCACTAAGATTCTCCATGTGTACAAGTGTCTGTGGAAGTTCCAGACATTCCTTGAATTCAAAAGAAAACGGAGAATCATATTGAGCCAGAACTATTTTTTCCATTTTTTCCATGGCTTTCAGTCTGCTTTGTGCCTGTTTGGCCTTGGTAGCTTTGTATCTGAACCTGTCAACGAATGACTGCAGATGTGCGAGTCTCGTCTGCTGCTTTTCGTAGAGAGCAGCCTGAAGCTTTATCTTCTGAGCTCTTTCCTCTTCAAAGCTGGAGAAATTTCCGGTATACATATTAAGCTTCTGCCCCTCCATGTGGATAATATGGGTACAGATATTATCGAGAAAATCTCTGTCATGGGAAATGATAATCAATGTTCCCTGATAGGATTTCAGCCAATCCTCCAGCCACATAACGGTATCTAAATCCAGATGATTGGTTGGTTCGTCGAGTAGAAGCAAATCAGAGGGACAGATAAGAGCCTGAGCTAGATTAAGGCGCATACGCCAGCCTCCTGAGAAACTTTTGGTCGGAGTATCATAGTCCTTTTCAGAAAAACCCAGCCCAGTTAATAATGTTTCGGCACGACTTCTGATTGTATATGCCCCGGCATTTTCCAGTTCTGTATGGATGTTGGCTATGGCCAGTCCGTCATGAGACTCTTCTGCCACCTTCATTCTTTTCTGTAGTTCACGATATCTTTTATCACCATCAATGACGTATTCAACCGCAGTTTCATCGAGGCCAGGTGTTTCCTGAGCAACGGAACTGATGATCCAGTTTTTCGGTATAACAATCTCACCTGCCTCCGGAGCAAGTTCACCTTTGATGGCTGCGAACAGGGATGATTTACCGCAACCGTTCCTTCCTACCAGACCCACTCTTTTATGTGGATAAATTGTTGCGGTTGCGTCCTTCAGTAGAGAGGTGGTTCCTCTCATTATTTCTAAATTATTAAGATAAATCATATTGTTTGAATGAATTTAAGGATGATAACTATTACCTGAACTGTGAGCAGATGTGATGATGCATATCCTGCCGGATTACTGTATGATATTTTTTCTAAGGAAAAACGGATATATTACTGATAAAAAACAGTATTTATGAGTAATCTATATCCTCTATATCATCTGCTTTCGTCATGAAACATGAATACAATATTGCATAGCGGTATTGTATCAAATTTCTGGGTAATGCTCTGAAATTATAAATATAATGATGGTACGCATTATGCGCAGACAGACAGTGTAATATAAAGTGTGTAAGTTATAGTTCACCACAACTTACGCACTTAATATTACACTCTCTGATCAGAAAAATTTAGAAGGAGATAGTTAATTCGCCACCAAGAGCGATCAAAATTTTCATAATTGTATCAATTTTGGCATTAACGTCGCCTTTTTCCATTCTGGCAATGACAGGCTGAGATACACCACATAGTTTTTCTAGATCTCTTTGTGATAATCCTTTTTTCTTTCGTGCAACAGCTAAATCATGCATGAATTTTACTCTGGATTCCATTTCCTTGAGCTCTTGAGGGGTGAAAAGTTCTGCTCGCACTTCATCCCATGATTTTCCAATGGCAGAATTATTCATTGTCAATACCTCTTTTCTTTAAATCAAGTAATTCTCTTTGTGCCTTTTCAATTTCTTCTTTTGGCGTTTTTTGAGTCTTCTTTACAAAAGTGTGTAAAAGAACGAAGCTGTCATTTTCCCAAGTCACGAATAATACTCTATTTCTTTGTGGCCGTAGTTCCCAAATTTTGTCTTTTAAATGTTTAATATAGGGTTCGCCAGCGTCTAATCCGTACTTTCTTAAAATATCAATATAGTCAGAAAGTTTTTGTAATTGTATGCGACTGTTTTTGTCAGTCTTGTTTTTTTAATTCATATATATAATCAAGAACAGGACTTTGTTTTTTAGCGTTCTTATAAAAATAGATTTTATACAATTTTACACATCCTTTTTCTTTAATGATAACTCAAAAGTTATCATTATTCAAGATAAACTAGTATTCTTAATTCTTTTAAGCGTAGATTTGCTGATACCTGTCAGCGATTCCACTTGAGATAAAGTGTGATTCTGTAATAGCTCTTTTGCATGTTCTATTTGTAAACTGATCCCATAAATCGGGTAGCAAAGTCTGACAGGTAGAAGTTATGTCAGATCCTTCTACCCTGACATATTCAGGGATCAGATATATGAATAAAG
>OMYE01000216.1 GCA_900315145.1 uncultured Pseudomonadota bacterium
AGTGTTGCCTTCATATCCTTTATTTTTTTATACAGAAAATCATAGTAACTTAATGCAATAAACTGAACAAACTGCCGTCCCTTCAATCTATCTGTATCCTGTACTCTTGTTTTCTTACCATCTGTTTTTTGTTTTAACAACTCAAACATATCTTCTATATGTTCACGTTTACGTCCAAGTTTTAGAAGCTCTGCTGCATCATTAATCTTGTTGGAGCACAGACAGAAGATTCCCTTGTATTTCAGTGCCTCATCGACAGCTTCTTTTCGAAATACAACCTTAATCCCTCCGTTTCTAGTCTTGCTCCAGCTTAGGTAGGTGCTAGCTTTATTTAATGCTGTTTCGCTTAACTGGTCTTCATTACCTTCTTCTATCAAAGCTTTTAACTGATACAATTCCCGAGTAAAATTTCTTTCCGCCTCATAAGCTCTGCTCCTGCTTCGGAATATTCCTAAATAAAGACGTGGAGTTAACTTAATCTTGTCTCCCTTTTTATGGCTGGAACAGGAATATTTTGCAGTATAAGACAGGGTTGGTTTGATGGTGATACAGGTGCCGGTTATATCATTATCAAAATCAATAACGTTATTAATATCATCTAACAGTGACAGGTTCTGATCTATGCTGTCTTTAACCCACTTACCATCGCTTCTTGTAGCTCGTGTTACAAACTTTATATGATTCTGAATATAGTGGATGATATTCTCCTGTGAGCAAAAGCCGTTGTCTGTGACTACTGTGGGCTTAGTTACATTTAAATAATCAAGCTGTTTCAATGCATTTTCAACGCAAATGGAATCAGGAAGATTACCAGGTTGTGACCAGTAGGCAAAAGGTTGTTCAGTATTTAAAGAATAAAGGGTAAGAACTTTGATTGTAGGAAGCCCGTCTTTATCTTTGTTAAAGCCGTATCTTGCCTGAGTTAAGCTGTCTGAATATGTGGATATCGTAGTACTGTCATATGCAACGGAATCACCTGTATCCAATCTTGCTGCTCTACTTTTAAAATACTCCTGTATAAAACCATCATGAGTCCCCAGTATTTCAAAGACAGCACGGTAAATATCCTCGCTGATCATACAGTCTTTATCAATGCCATGTTTAACCTGCCAGGCGTACATATTTGGCAAGGTATTTCCTCCCGTTGCCACCCAGAATTTTGCAATTGCAGCTATTCTTTCCGCAAGGGAACCGCAGGTGCTATCAGGCATTACTTTTTTTAAGTCTGCTTCTATTCCGGAAGATGCGCCAATCCAATCAAGAATTGACAACATTCCCATATGAAAACGTACAGGTATTCTCTTTTCTTCTTTTTCTGTTTGAGGCTTCGCTCTGAATTTAGTTGGAATGATTGCATTATTGCTTTCAGGTGTTATTTTTCCGACCAATTTACTAGACAGGATATCATTCGATCTAGTTTCAGGATTATATTTTACTTTCCGTTCGTAAACATAAATAACCCCATTTGCTTTCTTCTGCTTAACCTGAATAACTCTGGTGTCACCTTTAATTGGTCTAGACATAAGGCCCTCTTAATTTAACAGATATCTATAGTATTATTGATATTATAACATAGATACCTGTTAAAATAAACAAAAAAAACGCAGAATTTACTGCGTTTTTACCAAAAATTTCGTTGTTTTATAGTAGAAATAATCAAAAACAACATCTTAACTTAATAACAGGTAACCTTTAGTCGACTTTCAGGCTGAAAATGGCCGGTAATACTGATTAAGTTTCAGATGGTTGTTGCCGTATGTATGTGTCGGAATATTTAGTCATACAAAAATAGTAGAGCTTAGGAATTACTATGATTATATGTCTAATAAATATTGAACAAGTATTTTATTGTAAAAAAAATGTTAATATGTAAAGAAAATGTGATTTTTATCAGTAATTTTGAAAACGTTTTATGTTATTCTTAGATAATTATGTTTTTTTAAATCTCATGGATGAAACTTACATTTTTTGTTTTTTTAATTTCTGTTCAGTTTAGATAGACGGAGTATTTATTAGATGAGCTTAAATAACTTTAAGGTAAGACTGCTTAGTTTTGCTGTGTCTTCTGCTGTATTGGCACTGGCTCCAAATTTAGCCAATGCTGCAAACTATGAAAGTGAAATGGTTATAATACATCCGTTTCAGTGGACATATGACAATATAGCTAAAGAGTGTACCGAATACCTCGGACCTGCCGGTTTTGACGGTGTTCAGATTTCACAGCCAGCCGAACACGCAAATAAAGGAAATGTCTGGTGGGCCGTTTATCAGCCTGTTAATTTTAATAATTTTACAACCATGACAGGTAATGAAACGCAGCTTAAAAACATGATAAAAGCCTGTAATGAAGCTGGTGTAAAGGTTTTTGCTGACGCCGTATTCAATCAGAGACCTAACGACGGTGTAGGTCTTGGTGGCTCTACTTACGGAAACAACAGCTATCCAGATGGTTTTAACGACGGCGATTTTCATCATAATGGCTGTTCGGTAAGTAATTATTCCGATGAATGGAACGTAAGACAGTGTGCTCTTCTTGGAATGACGGATACTGCCACAGATAATTCAAGCACTCAGGACAAAATTGCTGATTTTCTGGTTAAACTTATGGACATGGGTGTTTACGGTTTCCGTATAGATGCTGCTAAGCACATGCACTATAACGACATTAATGCCATCATGGATAAAACTGCAGCAAAAGCAGGAAAAAGACCTCCGATTTATATGGAAGTTATCGGTAATTCCCAGGAAGCTCCGGATATTCAGCCGAACAAATATACCTTTATTGATAATTCAGTAGTAACTGATTTCAGCTATGTTGACCGCATGAAGGAAATATTTGATAACGGTGATTACGGTAGTGCTTTAACTTTCGGGCTTGCTGTAGACAGTGATAATGCTGAGGTATTCGTAAATAATCACGATGATGAATATCATCGCTGTTCAGCTGGAAGCTGTTCTATGGGAACTCAGGAGAATCCTAAATATAATCTTGCTCAGTCATGGCTTGCAGTGTGGCCTAAAGGTAAGGTTAGACAGATTTATTCAGGTTATAAGTTCAATTCTCACGATCCTGCCGGTCCGATAAGTGCGGACCGTTGTCAGGGAGGCTGGTTATGTCAGCATCGTGTGCCTTTTGTTCTTAACGCTCCAAGGTTTGCCAGAGCAACACGCGGCGAAGCGGTATCTACCAGTGGATTTAGTGACAATGTACTGTGGTTTAATAGAGGCTCAAAGGGTTTCTATGCCATGAATACCAGCGGCAGTGACGTAACCAAGAGCTTCAATGTGACTATGGCTGACGGTACTTATTGTGATATCCTCGGGGCAACTGATCCTAAGAATAATCCATGCGGTTCAGATGTTACCGTAAGCGGCGGTAAGGTTACCTTCACCATTCCGGCGAAGACTGCAGTGGCTATCTGTACTGATGAAAAATGGTGTGGCAAGGGTGTTGATCCTTGTGAAAGTGATCCGACCGGTGCTGCCTGTGTTTGTAAGGGGGAAACCACCGTTAATGGTGTGTGCGTCAGCTGGTGTAATGCCCATTCATCAAATGAGGAATGCACCTGTGTATTGAATCCGAATGATGCCAACTGTCAGGCTGATATTGAACCTACCAAGGGTAAACTCTGTTACGCCGGTACTTCAAACGGGTGGAAACAGGATCCTTTAACATATAACCGTAAAACAGGTTTCTGGACCATTAATCTGACTCTTGACGGAGCATGTGATACCAGCGGAGCTCAGCGCTTCAAGGTTACAGACGGATGTTCATGGACCGGAACAGTATACGGTTCTTCAGGTACTGCAGGAAAGTTGGATGTAAATACATCATCAACCGGCGATGAACCTGTGTCTCTTGTTGGTGATTATG
>OMYE01000137.1 GCA_900315145.1 uncultured Pseudomonadota bacterium
TGTATCATTTCCAGGTAGAAGCTATTAATCTGCTCTCCCCATAACATTACGATAAATCCCATGATAGCTATATAAGGACCAAAAGCAAAAGGCTTGCTCTCCTTGTTTCTATTGATGAACATGATTGTTCCGCCAATAATAGCGCCTACAATAGCTGAACCGAAGATGATGGCAGGAAGCATCTGGTAGCCGAACCATGCCCCGAGACAGGCTGTTAATTTAAAGTCTCCATAACCCATACCTTCCTTGCCGGTAAGAAGCTTAAAGCCCCAGTAGAACAGCCATAATGTCATGTAGCCGGCTACGGCTCCATAGATAGCATCTGCAACAGGTACGTAAGTGCTACATAAATTGAATAAAATACCAATCCACAAGAGAGGCTGAACGATTTCATCAGGGATAAGCATTTTATCGAAATCTATACCGCTTACAGCAATAAGCGACCAGGTCATTAGTAGTGCTCCGATAACCTGTACACTAGGACCGAAATGCCAGGCTACAAGAAGAGTCATAAGTCCAGTAAAGGTTTCAACCAATGGATATCTAAGAGAAATATGTTCACCGCAGCCTTTACATTTGCCTCTTAAAATAAGATAACTTATAACAGGGATATTTTCCCATGCTGATATTTTATGACCGCAGTTAGGACATCTTGATCTTGGTACAATAAGATTGAATCTGGGTCTTTCAGGCAGTTCCTGCTCCGGATAAAAATACTCCTGATACTCATCTTTAAATGAATTCTCCATCATTATCGGCAAACGATAGATAACTACATTTAAAAAGCTGCCGACTAAAAAACCTATTACGGTTACGTATATAAGAAAGAAGGCAGGGCAGTCATAGAAGCCTTGAATTATATCTTGGAAGAAGTTCATATTGGTTCCGTTTTATTGTTAAATAAAAAGGGGTTCACTTTTGGTGAAACCCCTTATACAAAAAGATTTTACTCGATTAGAATATACTACCCATACTGAAGATAGGCAAGTACATTGCGATAACCAGCGAACCGATTACTACACCGAGGAACACCATGATTACAGGTTCAAGCATTGATGACAAGCCGTCAACTGCATCGTCAACTTCCTGAGAATAGATGTTAGCAACTTTACGTAGCATCTGGTCAAGAGAACCTGCTTCTTCACCGATCATAACCATCTGGTTCATCATAGGTGGGAATAACTGAGTTGCTCTCATGGCCATGTTGAGCTGCATACCGCCCATTACGTCCTGTCTGATTTCCATAATCGCATTTTCGTACTTGGCATTACCTGAAGCACCTGCTGATGAAATCAGTGCGTCAACCAAAGGTATACCTGCTGCGAATGTTGTTGCGAGTGTTGAAGCAAATCTGGCAAGACATCCCTTTTCCAGAATTTTACCGACTACCGGTATCTTTAGGAATGCCACGTCAACATTGTCATGGAACTTTCTGTTGTGTTTGTAGTAATACATGAAGGCATAACCGCCACCACCGGCAATTGCAACAATGTAGAGCCAGTAGTCCTGCAGAGTTCTTGATAAATCAACAATAAACTGAGTAAATGCAGGCAGCTTTGCATTGAAGCTTGCGAAAATTGCTTCGAACTGAGGTACTACGTAAATGAGCAGAATCGCAGTTACAACGATAGCTATGAGTACGATTACGATAGGGTACATCATTGCCTTTTTGATTTTTGACTTCAACGCTTCTGCTTTTTCCATATAGGTGGCGATCTGGTCATAAATTGTTTCCAGTGCACCTGATGCTTCACCGGCGCCTACAAGGTCAACATACAGTTTGTTGAAGTAGAGCGGGTGTTTGTTCAGTGCCTGATGGAACGGAGTACCTGCAGACACGTCTTCACAAATCTGAGAAAGCAATTTTCTCATAGAAAGTTTGTCATGGCTTTGTGCTAAAAGCTCAATTGACTGAACTAACGGCACACCTGCTGAAAGCATTGTTGTAATCTGTCTGGAAAGAGTTGCAATGTCCACAGGTTTGATCTTTGGACCGTTTCCTAGAAGATTCTTATACTCTGTAACGGATGTAACGTTAACGTTTTGTTTACGAAGTTCAGACTTTATAATTTCAGCACTGCGCGCACACATAAAGCCTGAAACAGGCTTACCCTTACGGTTAGTACCTTTCCATTTAAAGTTTATAAAGTCTTTTTTTCCACTTTTTGTTGCCATATTTTAATCCCTGCTTAGCCCGATGTTACACGGAATACTTCCTGTAAACTCGTGACTCCCTGCGCCACTTTCATTAATCCGGATTTTCTTAAAGGAACCATCCCTTCTTTTTCTGCTTCCTGTGCAATCTGGAGTGAGTTACCACCTTCCATTATCAGCATGGCTAATTTCTCAGACATAACGAAGATTTCGTATATACCTACACGACCTTTGTAGCCACCTGAGCACGCTTCACAACCTTGAGGATTTGGTTTGTATATTTTCAGTCCCTTCTGGATATCTTCTTGAGTATAACCTATGTTGAGCAATTCGTGCTCTGGTACATTGTCAAGAATTTTACATTTCTCACATAATCTTCTTGCTAAACGCTGAGCCATGATTAAGGTTACTGATGAAGCAATATTGAATGCTGGAACGCCCATGTTTAAGAGACGTGTTAACGTTTCTGGAGCGGAGTTTGTGTGGAGTGTTGATAATACCAGGTGACCTGTCTGAGCAGCTTTAATCGCTATTTCTGCTGTCTCCAGGTCTCGAATTTCACCCACCATGATTACGTCAGGGTCCTGACGGAGGAAGGCTTTCAGTGCACTGGCAAATGTCAACCCCGCTTTATAGTTAATCTGTACCTGATTGATACCTTCAAGGTTGATTTCTACTGGATCTTCCGCTGTTGAAATGTTTGTTTCAACAGTATTCAAAATACTTAACCCGGTGTACAGGGATACTGTTTTTCCTGAACCGGTTGGTCCGGTAACCAGTATCAGTCCCTGCGGTTTATCCAGAGCTCCTAAATATTTTTTCTTTTGTTCTTCTTCAAAGCCCAGCATGTCAATGTTAAGTTTTGCGGCTGAGGAGTCGAGGATACGCATTACAATCTTTTCACCCCATAGAGTAGGCAGGGTGTTAACACGCATATCCATTGCTTTGGTAGGGGATATCTTAAGCTTGATACGACCGTCCTGCGGTACTCTTCTTTCCGCTATGTCCAGTCTGGACATAACCTTGATACGGGCTGCTATTTTTTCTTTTAACTCAACAGGTGCTTTGGCTACTTCATGCAAAATACCGTCGATACGGAATCTTACGCGGTATTTCTTTTCATAAGGCTCAAAATGAAGGTCTGATGCACCTTTTTTGATGGAATCAAGCAGAAGTTTGTTAATAAATTTAACCACTGGAGTGTCATCGTCAGAAGCATCTGAGGCTCCGCTCATGGCATCGTTGCTCTGGTCCTCCTCGATTGTTTCGAGTTCGGCCATATCTGTATCAGTGAGGCCGACATCCAGTTCCTCCATGGCGTCAGCGAATAATTTATTGAGATCCTTCTGTAATTTATCTTCGTCAACGAGAATGGTATCGGTCATCATTTGGAATTTTAGACCGAACGCATTCAATGCGGCTGTATTTGTCGGGTCGGACATCGCAAGGAATAATGTTTTACCCTGAGCATATACCGGCAGTGCATGGTGTTGCAGAATAAGATTTTTGTCCATGTATGCAGATGGTATTTCCTTGACGTCAATATCATCAAGATTCAAGTACGGATAGGCATATTCCTTAACAAGAATCTCTCTTATTTTGTCGGCCGGAACCAATTTCATATCAACTATTGCTGATATTACCTGTTTATCTTCTTTTTTGGCTTCAGCGATAACAGCCTGTTCTTGTTCGGCGGTAATTAGTTTATATGTCTTAAGTACTCGGAGTATACCGTAACTTTCAGCCATTTTATAAATCCTAACTATATATACGTTATGGTTGTTTTGATATTCTTATTTCAGTAATTTGCATTACTTACTGTTTGATGTTAAGTCTCTATTTATGAATAACATTTGCCCCGATAATTTCATCTGTCTGTGTGTTGCTTGAAAAAACGGTTCTTACAACACATCTATATTGATAGAAGGATATTGGTATGCATCCGGTGAAAAATTTTTCGAACATGAAAGTGTTCGAGAAAAGCCTTTTATTATGTTGTTATAAATAGAGTAATAATGTCTAGCATAGAACCTTAAAGGGTAAAATACTACATAATTTTGTTATGACTAATATTGAAATATTGTTTTTATCACAAAATCCAAAAAGAATTTCATAAACTCAAAAGTTTTGATGAACTTATTATTTTTTAGGGGCAGGAAATTTTTACTATTTCAGGATATTTGTGTTTAAATGCGGGATAAGTCATAGTTTTGCAGTCTGCAATTGAGTTATGGAATAGCAGTTTTGGGCTTCTGTATCTGTACGTCGTGGTGCAGTATTATGTGAAAACGTCAGACATAGTGATAGTCGTTTATTATTAATGTAATGATATGATATGTGTAATTGTAACAAATGACATTTTCTGGTGATTTATATATCTTTCCCGTGAATTTTTTTGTATTATCCTCCATTG
>OMYE01000083.1 GCA_900315145.1 uncultured Pseudomonadota bacterium
AGAATGCTTTAAATCAAAGATTCTTAATTTCTATAAGAATAATACCGTCATGAAAAACCGCACCGATGATCTGATAAAAGGATTATTCACGGGAGATGCCGAATCAGTTGAAAATAGTCTCAGCGGTCTTCTTGCTAAATATGTATCCATCAGAGACTTTTCCACCAGAGCTCCAAAGGAAAACTATTATCAGGTATTCATGAACGGACTTCTGATAAGCGGTGGTTCTCTTATAGAGGACCATCAGTCAAATATGGAGTCAGGAAACGGCTATGCAGATATGATACTGCTCTCAAAAGATAAAACAGATATAGCTGTCCTGGAGCTGAAAATAGCTCATATATTGAGGAACATAAATCCAATGTGGAGTCTGGTGACGGTTACGTTGATATTATTGCTGCTTCAGTAAACAGTGATACTGTGGCTGTTCTGGAACTTAAACAGACAGATAGACCGTTCGGCGCCAGATTGATAGCAGCCCAAAAAGCTGTTGAACAGATTATTGAAAAAGATTATGCATCGGTTTATATAAGTGATCCTCTGGTGCGAAATGTGTATGCCTACGGCATCTGTTTTCATAACAAATCCTGTTCAGTTGTAGTCAAGAAGCTCAAATAAAAGCTGAAGAAAGAGTCATAAGAAGAGCATTGTCAGAACAGACTTTTCCATCATATTCCCGTGAATTTCACCGGATTTATAAAATAATCCGGAAAAACTCCGGCTGAAAATGAGTGTAATGTCCTATACGGACCTTGCAGTATTATTCAAGTAAAAATACAGTGATAATGAACAATATCGCTTGTCATATCTCAAGGAAAACGGCTAAATAACAGATTTAGTAATAAGTATTAAAAAGAAAGTATTAGGTCTTGCAACCTTAATTTAACTTATTATAATTCCAAGGCATTCCTGCAAGAAGTATTTCCTTTTTCTTTCTTCAGGAGTGTCTTGATTTTCTAAAACCGCCTTAGCTTTTTTTATGAGTCTTTCTATACAAAAAACAGATCAATTATTTTTTATTGTATATATAAACAATATTCTTTGAGTTTAACAAATATCGAACAATCAATATTTTATAAATATGATTTAGAAAAGATAAATACAGTTAATTTTTGAACAGAAAAACCGGAACGGCATGTGCTTCCTGCCGAAGTTATTCATAAGGCGGAGCGATGCCGGTTCTGTCTGTTCAGGTTCGCCTATTACCGGAGGTCTTATGTCACAGAGTAGTTTACCTCAAAATTCCGCAGCTCTGAAAGAAGAAACACCGGACGGCAGAAAAGACGCCGTTCAGAAAACAGGATCACCGCGGCCGGGAACTCCGGTAAACGGCCCTGAATCACAGCAGGAGAATAAAACAGGGGGGATTCATAAGGAAGCAGGAGTACTGAAAGCTCCAGCCCCGGTTCAGACAGATCCAAAGGCTCCGGTTCAGAAAGGCACAAAGGAAGGTGCAGGGGCTGCCGCTGAGAGCCATGGTAAACAACCGCCGGTATCCTCCGATGTAAAAACTCCACCGGCACAGCAGTCCGGTAAATTCAATGATGACAAACAACTCAAGAGACGCATAAGAAGGATTATAGCCGTTACCTCCGAAGGACTTGTTGATCGTCAGGATGCCGTTAAATCAGCTGTGCTGGCCACTCTCTGCGGTATGAACACCTTTTTCTACGGGCCTCCGGGGACCGCCAAGAGCCGGATATCCCGGAGACTCAATGATATTTTTGCGGGAGACGGCGGTTATTTTGAACATCTCATGCACCGGTTCTCTACTCCGGAGGAGCTTTTCGGGCCGATAAGTCTTTCCAAACTCAGACAGGACGAATATGAAAGAAAGATTGACGGGTATCTTGCCTGCGCCCGTTTTGCCTTCCTTGATGAAATCTGGAAGTCCTCCCCCGCAGTACTCAATACTCTGCTTACCCTCATTAATGAGCATACATACTACAACGGCAACCGGGTTCTTAATGTCCCGCTGCGCAGTATGGTGGTGGCTTCTAATGAAATACCTCTTGCTGAGGATGAGCTTTCCGCGCTCTACGACCGTTTTGTGATGCGTCTTGCCATTGAACCGGTGAGTACCAGGGATGACTTTATCTCTCTCCTTAATGATGCTCTTAAAAATGATGAGGTTGAATCCGGTCATAAGCAGAAGCTTAAGGATCTTGCGGTGACTGATGAGGAATATGCCTCATGGCAGAAGGATATTGTCGGCATTCCGTTAGCAGATGCCCTGATTAACTGCATCTCTAATATAAGGGAGGAGCTGAATCTCCGCCTTAAGAAATTTAAAAAGGCTGAAAAGAAGCTTGAAAATTACGACGGCTTCTCTGAAGAGAGTCCAGACAGAAACACCGCCGTATCCTATATATCAGACCGGCGCTGGGTACAGATTTCCCGTATTCTGCGAGCTGCCGCCTTTTTTAACGAGGAGAAGGTTTCCGGAGTTAAAAACCTTATTCATCTGGAGGATCTTTTGTGGCATGATCCTGCCGAAAAAGAGATTATTCATGACATTGTCGTGAGAAATATCGAAAGGTCTCTTGAAGAGGGGCTGCAGGATGCCGATGAAGGAAGGATTCTCAGTAACAGCAAGAAGCTGGATAAAATCATCAGCAACTGTGCCAATGAAACCAACTTCAGCGATCATAACGTGGTGCTGCGTCTTAACGAAGAGAACAAGGTATTCTTCAAACTGCACAAGGACTGCGGATTTACCTACATCACCTCCCGTGATAACTGGAACGAACATCAATGGTTCAAGCGGACGGATCCTAAGGATTTCTACACTGCAGAGGTCAGAGAGAAATGCCGTAATCCGGTAAAGGACGGTAAGACCGCCATTTTACTGCCTCAGGCCGGGGATATTATCAGGATCAGACTGGTCCGGGATATCAGCGGTTATTTCAGCCGCGGTGACAGCAACGGCACGGAAGTGTTCACCTATACGGTTCCCGGTATGCGCGACAATTCCGGCAAATCTCTGGAGACCGAGCAGTATACGGCTCCGAGTCTGATTCTCCCTAAATCCGTTCAGCTTTATCTGAAAAACTGCAGGGAGGACAGTTTTGAGCTATATGCCGCCATTACTGAAGTACAGAATCATTTCGGGTTTGACAAGAAGATGAAGTCTTCAATAAAGATTAATTTTGAAAATATCTTCTCAGACAAGACCCTGATGATTGAGCACCGGGGGGCGGATACCTCCATGGTGAAGTCAACGGCACCTCTTTCCAGAGAGCAGACTGCTAAATATCTACCTGGTGATTTCATGAAATACGGTGAACATGATAAATACATTGCCACCATGGATAACAGCGATGAGGTGCTTATTGTGGTGCCGCACGGCTCCTATCCGCCGGCCAAGGGGGAACTTATAAGTTATGAAAACCGCTACAACGGCAGTGAATACGTCTGGGTGGAAAAGAAGTGTTATCGTGACTGGTTCAGATATGTGGTGGGGCAGAAGGAGCTCAAAAACATCCGTCATCTCAAATGTACTGTAAATACCGATAAAGATCTGTTTGTCCATGGTCTGCACTGTATTCTGAATGATGGTGAAATCATTAATCCTGAGAAACTTAATATGAATCTCCAGGCGGTGGATTATGATCAGGCCGTGCTGCAGCTTTCCCCTGAGGACAGGACTGATATTACCGTTGTATCCATACCGTATGATGAGTTTGTTAAAGACAAGGTTATCAAGGTCTATGACAATCACGGCAAAGAAAACGGACAGGCTGTCACCAGAGAGGCTCCTACAGGCAGATCAATTGAAGTACGGCTTAATGACAAGACCGTTATTCGAAGTATTATCTCCAATGATACCATCAGCTTCATGAAGGAGATTATCGGTTCAATGCATCAGGTTGATGATATGCTCCGGGAGAACAGCAGGCTGATTAGCCGGATCAATAACAGACTGAACAGTCATCGGGATTACATTAATTCGGATATCTTCCTGTCCGATCGGCAGAAACACGATCTCACAGCCGTTCTGGAAAATGTCTATGCTCCGGTGAAGGAGGAGATAGCCAAAGCCGGGCTTTATGAGCAGAGAGCCAATGATCTGGTGAAAAAGAACAAGTTCAGATAAAGGTTATTATTTCCCCGGACTGAGGGATACCGCCTAACAGGAAGATAGATTATGGGATACACAAAGCGTCAGGATGATAAAGACACTCCTCCTAAAAAGGGACTGTTCCGTTCCCTGATGGGGAGTCTTTTCGGGAGAAAAAAGGAGAATGTGACTGCATCCTCTGCTGATAAAACTTCCGGGAAGGAGGTTTCCGGTGAGAAGTCTGTTCCGGAATCTCATCCTGAAGCTGTATCACCTGAGACAGTAACTCCGGCTCCGGATAATGTTCCGCATAAATCTCCGGCAGATTCTCAGGAAAGCTTCAGCGATACAGTTCAACCCGTAAAGTCATCTGAAGATCTCCGTACAGAAGTTTCCGGTTCTGCCGGTGGTAACGGAGAAAATGGTCAGGAGAATAATAAGGATCGGGAGAACAGTAGAAACAAAGATAAAGAAAAAGAGAAATCAGATGAGAATGCCTTCAAGAATAACCATAAAGAGGATTCCCGGCATACTGAAAAGGATAATGATGGGGAAAACGGCTCCATTAAAGAGAAAATAAAGGAAGAGGAGCTTAATAAAGGTAAGAATGAAAATAAGGATAAGACCGGAGATAAAGGCGCTGACGTCATACTGAATAATGATAAATCCGCCGGAAAATCGGTAGCTGCGTCCGGAAATAAAGCAGGCTCCGCTTTATCACCTGAGGGAATACCGGAGAAAAATAGTCCTCTGCCGGTTTCAGCAGATGATAACCTCCATAAAGAAAAAGGATCGGGTAAAGAAAATGGCGGAACTAAAGAGAAGGACGGGGGATCTGACAGTAAGTTCCGGTCTCCTGACAAAAACAGCAGTAAATCAGGAGCTGATTCCTCCCGGTCTGTAGAGAATCCTTCCGGAAAAAATGACACATCCTCTCAGGGGCAGGATAATAAGTCTTCAACTGCAGGTGCAGAAAAAGTCAGCAGTACCGCAAAAGAGGATGCAGCTAAAAAAGAATCTCCTCAGAATAATATATCAGGTGATGCTGGCAGGAAGGTGATGCCTGCCGGAGGGGCTCCCTCTTCAGATAAAAAACCGCAAGATACAGTAGAGAATAATTCCTCCGGTATCCTGGCGGCCGAGGAACATCCCGCTCCGGCCAAAGTGACTGCTGATTTCAATCAGGAGCTTACCAGTGCCATCATGAAAAAGCTTGGCGGCGGTTCCTCCTCTAAGCCTCAGAGCAGCAGTGACAGTACAGGTTCAGACTCAGGAAGTGTTAAGGATAAAAAAACAGAGAATCCTCAGCCGGTCACCGGAGATACCAGGCAGAAAGGCACTACCATGAGTGCAATCGAAAAAGCTCTTGCTGCCGGTATGGCAGCGGTAGCTACCGTGACACCGGTAAAATCAGAAGCATCACCGGCTGCTCCTGCAGAGAAAAAAGCCCCTCTGAATCCGGAAAGCACTGAAACAGCATCAGATACCGCCTCTCCTTCAGCAGGCGAGGGAACCACGGCTCATAGCACCGGTGCACAAGAACAGGAACGTCAGGTTACCGGTAAAGCTTCACCATTACCTCAAAAAAGTTCGGAGGAAACTCCGGCACCTGAAAAGACAGCAGAAAAGATTCAGGAGCATCAGAAAGCTGCTGCAGAAATTGCGAATAAAAAGGAACAGCTGTCACTTAAAAAAGCAGGTACGGAAGCAGAAAAAGCTGCGGTTAATCTGGATACTGCGGTGGCTGAATTATCATTAAGCACTAAGAAAAATGATGATACCGGCGGAAAACCGGACGATAGTAAGAATACTGACAGGGAAAAGACCGAAGCTAAAGATAAGACAGAGAATAAAGCTGCTGATGTCTCAGGGATAAAGCCTTTCGCCACTTCTCCGGAAAAAACAGCCTCCGTTTCTTCTGAAAGTCATCCGGCTGTTTCAGTATCCGAAAAATCTCCCGGTAAACAGAAAGAAAATGAGGCACCGCATTTTTCAGTAAAAACAGCTGTTTCCGGTGTTTCAGAGTCTACCGCTAAGGAAAATCCGGAGACCGGCGTAACTTTATCAGGAGATATCGGGTCTAATGCGCAGGTTAAAGCTGCACCTCAAGCACTTAATAAAACCGGAGACGGGAAAAAGACAGATGATATTGCTACAGCTACTGCAACTGTTGCAGGGAGTGAGGCTTCAGGCTCCTCAGAGTATTCAGATATTAAGGTTAAAGAAGAGAATTCCCTGCATTTACCGGTGGATGACAATAATTCGTCACGCAGTAAGGAGCGGAATGCAGATGCTGCCGTTATTCCGGGAGTCTTTCCGGTACTCGATCTTTCTGCCGGAGGACATGAGAATCTTATAAATCTTAGAGAAAAACAGATAGCAGGTATTGATGATCCCCGGATTATCAATAATATCGACATGGCTTTCGGAGTACTTGACAGACTTAACAGCGGTCTTGCCGACGGCTTTAACGGAAGTCTCATAAGCTCCAGCCGGTACCGTTCTGATATTCTGCTTGCTGATTATCTGCAGAATAAAAGTCTTCGGGATTTCATGGAAAGGGATAAATATCTTAAGGATCTTGATGATCTCGGATTCCGCTACATTACCATAAAGAGCTATACCGGGGAGTTAAGGGAGAAGCTGAAGATCTGTTTGAGACTTAAGGATGAATACGCCAGGCTTGCTGACGATCCGGGATTTAAAGCCGGTGAAGAGAAAGATCTTAGGAGATATGAGGATTTATCCGACCGGATTCTACAGGAGAATAATGTTGCCGATGGTATAAAAAGGGCTCTTATATCCAGAGTTGCCACCATTATAAGGAATCTGGAGCTTGAAGAGGAAAAAAGGATGGCCTCCTTTATCAGGGATGCCCTGACCACTCAGTTTAATGAAATGGCTGAAAGCATCGAATTCTGTGCCGGCCATGATATTCCATATTCAGTCTATACCAGATCATTCGGCGGTGACGGCAGGGATGATGAGGTGAAAGACATGGTTAATCATTATCTTAACCAGTACATCAACCGGAAGTACCATCCGGAAAAGCACCTCAGCGCCTTTGTTAATGTGCGCCCCGGGACGGCTGACAGCCAGTTCCTGAAATATGTGAATATAGTCAGAAAGAATATACCGCTTATTAAGCTTCTTGATGCTCTGGGGCGAACCATGGGGCTTGATGCAGTTATCAGAGCACGCTCTGAAAAAATCTATAAAGCCAGAATGAACCGGCACCGTAAAAAAAGAGGGGATCATATAAGCGGAATCACCCTCGGTGACAGTTTAAGCTATGTTCTTCCTGAAGAACTGCTACGTCTCGGAGATCCTGATTTTGAGATACTCTTTAATCTGAAGATTTTAAACAGAGAGCTTCTTTCCTTTGATTTCAACCGGGTAGCAGGAGTATTTGAGAATGCCGGAACGGGGTCCGGTGATAAGTCTGAAAAGCAGGGGGGACCTGTCATCGTCTGTGTCGATACCAGCGGCTCCATGAAGGGGGAGGCTGAGGACTATGCCAAGGCTGTGGCTCTGGTGGTGGCCTTTAAGTGCATGGAGGCAGGAAGACAGTGCTATATCATCAATTTCGCCGTTGAGATGGAGGCCATTTATGTGGATCCTGAGAACCGGGATACATCACTGGATCATTTAAACAGTTTTCTGAAACGTTCTCTGCGCGGGGGAACCTCCATTGACAGTGCCATGCTTGAGGTATCCAGAGTTGTGAGAACAGATGAACGTTTTGCCAGGGCGGATCTTCTCTGTGTCACCGACGGCAAATACCTTTACAGTGAAGAAACGCTCCGGGAGATAAAAAACAATAAGGAAAACTGCGGTACAAGATACTTTGAATTTGTCAAAGGTTATGCTGATTCCTCCCAGCATGTGATATTTGATAAAGTTTTTATGATCTGTAACGGCAGGTTTACGGAAATTTAATCTGAAGTTTAGTAAAATTGTCTCGCGAGAAAATTTTAACAGAGCCGTGGTTTCATTCCGTTTTATAAGGTTTACGATACCCCGTAAGGTACGATTGTCGTTTTCCTTGATTCTTAAAGCTGACGGGGTGGTTCCGGCTGCTGTTATCATGGAAAAAGCTTAAGCTTTAGCGGTGTCATCCCGTGTATGTTTTTAGTCTGTCGTGTACTGACGGAATGCAGGTTTGCGGAGATGATTCTGTTTTTTGATAATTATTGAGTTGTTTTTTTACATGTTTATATATTTGAATATAATCTTATATTTTGTTATATATTGTATTCTGATATGAGAACATATTCACATTGAGGATAGCTAGATGTCAGTAGAATCCGCCCTTTTAAGGTTATTGGTTGACAAGGGTATTATAAGTGATGCTAAGAAGAGCGTGGTTGTCGGCGAAGCTGAGGAGTATGAAAAATCGATTATTTCGACAGTGATCGGTTTAAGCTATGCTGAGCCTAAGCAGCTTATGGATCTTCTTGCCGAGGAATATGATTTACCTTCCATGGATTTAAATCTTTTTGAACCGAAAACGGCACCGCAGAAATATTTGAATGAGGATTTGTGCCTTAAGTATGAGGCTCTGCCTATAGGTGTAGTCAACAGCACCCTTTATCTCGCTGTATCAGATCCTTCCTCCATGACAGCCATTGAAGCGCTGGATAATTTTTCCACCAAGTATGCTGTCAGCACGGATATGATTGTGGTGGAAGAGGACAAACTGCAGAGAGCTCTGACTATTCTGTTCCGTCACAACATCGATGTTGAAGCAGGTGACAAGCAGGAAGGCAGCTGGTACGACTGATATCAGCAGAAAAAACAGAACCATCAGCACGTCTCTGATAAGCAGATAAGTCCAGCTTTATGAGAATCCGGATGTACAGAGGAGTTTCAGTCTGCAGGATTTATTTGAAGAAAGGAAAGGAGAGGAGAAGCTCCTTTCTTTTTTGGAAGTATTTTTATATTTTTTTTATATATTCATTCATGGTAACAAACACTGTTATTTTTTTCTGTATTCATTCTTAATAACGGTATTTACCATTCCTTCCTTCTTTAAAGCCTCTTTTTTTTATAAGACTGTAGTGGTTTTGCTTTTGCTTATCCTTATTACTTTTGTTGCACCGGCGAAAAATACCATTGCTGATTCCTCCTCCTAAAAATTCCCTTGATTTAGAAAAAATTACTCTATATATTTATTTCAACTGTATCTGCAGCTACAGGTTTTGTAGCTTCAGGTATTTCATTTTGTTCATTTGTTCAGTATATGCTGGTTTTTTTTATGGCTGATAAAACCGTTATTAATAGCACCGGATTCTTTTCCGGGAAGAAAAAAACCTTAATCAGAAACTCATCCGGTGAAGGTCTGGAGAAGTTTAAATACGGTGATATTATTGACGGACGATATGAGGTTACCGGTGAGATAGGTCTTGATTCCGGTGAAGCGGATATCTACACCGTAAAGGATCTGAAAAAAACTGATGCTGCGCTCCGGGTGATAAAAATCTACCGCCGTAAGGATGCCGTAAAGGAGGCGGTTCTCCTTAAGCTTGCGGACATCGATAATCCCTCAGTCGCCAGAATTCTTGATAGAGGTGAGGTTTCGGGATTTACCTATCTTGTTCTTCCTTACTACAGCCGGGGGAGCCTTGCTTCCTATATAGAGCAGGGTATAACCTTTACCGTGGAGGAGCTAAAAAATCTGGTTATTCCATCGGTAGCGGAGGGGCTTAAAGCTCTCCATGACGCCGGTATCCTGCACAAGGATTTAAAG
>OMYE01000176.1 GCA_900315145.1 uncultured Pseudomonadota bacterium
AACTGGAGATAATGCGGTAGCTATGCATAATTGGCACACGAATAAAAAATAGAGATAAATATGCTAAAGCTGTTAACAATGCCATGGAAGCCAAATACTTTAATTCGATGTTTTTCATAATAATTCTATTTTGCCTTTCAACGAGAAGCAACAATATAGTCAAAATTGTTCAACGTTATTCCTGCCCATGTCTCTTTCTCCTTTTTTGTTTAAGTTTATTCTCTGTTAGTTTGATCTGCGCAGGAGAATAACCTTGTTTTGTTGTCAGTTCCGTGTCGTGTTTTGCCTGCTCACGTGAGGTTTTTTCCGCAGGATTATTAATCATGTTTCTTGCCTGTATTGATTTGCAATATTTTACTATCAGAACACCTCCTTATACGATTTTCTTTCGATAAATGATTAAGGAGTCCAGCTTTTGCTCCGTCCTTTGTTTCTTAACAATCTTCCTTTGTTCCATTTCATCCCCATACTCCTGCTGGTCAAGACTCTCTATAGAAGCTTTGTAAAACATGGTAAGATTAGACAGAAAGGGTTTAACATCAATTGCAACCTTGAAAGTCCTATCAAACACAGCCTCTACGTTGTCAGCATTTGTTTCCAATTCTACGCTAATTCCACGCAAACGGTATTTCCGGATAGCGCGTTCAATACGTGTCGGACGCTCGTACATACGCACTGTCAAGGTATTAGCATTCGAATTGTTCACAGCCAGAATGAATAGCCCGCGCAGAGGTTTTGGCAAACTGTAGTCTCCCTTTCTAACATCTTTAAAGAACCAATCCATATTTACCCTTTCTTTCAGATTTCCGGTTGTTGCAGCATTAGAAAGATTCTCAAATTCACTCATAGTTCCTTCCCCTTCCTGAACTTTTCGTTCCTTATCGCGTCTTACTTTTATTTGTACTGTGTACAGCACATTTGTTCTGTTTATATTATAAAATGATCGCATTTTTATTGGTGTCCGTTTAGGACACAAATTAAAAAAGGATGTAGATTTTTTTCAGGCTAACCTAGCTCTTTGATTCAGTTATTTGAAAGCCAGTATCAAATCAATATGTATGCAATACTCGCATACAATCTGCCTGCAGGTTCGCCGCTTCTTTTGTTTCGGTATCACCTGCCGGCGCTGTTATAATAGCATCCATTGTTCAGGTCGTGGTTTCCCGCCGGGCAACATTTTAAAACTGTGTCAAAAATTCTATGCCCATCTGTAAAATACAAAAAATACCCGCAGGTTTCCCTGCGGGCTGTACACCTTATTCAGTTTTCCACATTCGGCATCACCGTTGCGGACGAAAAGCAAAAATGACGCTGAGCATATCAACAATATTGAGGAACATAAACAATTCTGTGGTGTGGTCGGCCCTATAAACAATCCTGTGGTCGTAATTCCCTATAACCAGATTGTGGTTTCCTGTAAATAATCCTGTGGCCGACCCTATAACAATATTGTGGTCGGCTCATTTCTTTTAAAATGAAAACCTCCTGCTTTACAATGGAGATACCCTATCAACCATAATAAAGAGGAGGTAAGACAAAATGTCTTTGGAACAGTTTATCACGAAATTGTTGAATTTGAAAGAAAGCGATTTACAAGAGCTGGTTTCTCTGGAAAAGTCAGACGAGAGTATCGAATTCAAACTGAAGTTGAAGCCGAAACCAACGGTCTGCCCTCTTTGTGGAGGCATAGTTAAAATTCATGGCTATTATCCCAGAAAGCTGACACATTCTACCTTCGCCAATCGCAAATGTACCATCCTTTACCAGCAGCGCAGATACAGATGTGAAGCCTGCGAACTGACCTTCCATGAACCGAATCCATTCATTAATTCCAGTGAATGCCTGACGTATGAAACAAAGTTGAACGTGCTAAAGGATCTGAAATATCCGGAAGCAACGTACACATCCGTAGCCAGGCGCTATAACCTTTCTGTTACCAAAGTCATGCATTTATTTGACACCCACGTTTCCATCCCCAGAAAGCCTTTGCCGGAAGTCTTGTCTATGGACGAGCACTATTTCCCTGAATCCGATTATGATTCCCTGTACTGCTGCCTTCTTATGAATTTCCAAAACGGCGAAGTGATTGACGTATTGCCGGACCGGCGAAAACAGTATCTAATGCAGTATTTCAGTTCGATAAAGCGGGATACGCTGGATTATACAACCCAGAAAAGTGAATTAAACCGGGTGAAATACATTTCCATTGATCTGCATGAACCCTTTCGGGATATTGCAGCTATTTATTTTCCGAAAGCACTCGTCTGTGCGGACAGCTTTCATGTACTGGAACATCTAACAGATTGTTTCCGGAAAGTCCGGCTGAATTGCCGGAACCGGACAGAAAATGAAACCCTGCAATACCTGCTTTCAAAATTCAAATTTGTTTTTCAGCATAATCTGAATCTGGACAATGAGCCAAAGTACAACCGGAGGCTGGGCCGTTATCTTAACTACCGAAACTTACGGGACATGATGTTTTCCTTTTTTCCTGAGCTGCAAGCAGCGTATGAGCTGAAAGAATACTACATTCGCCTGAACAAGACCTGTTCCATACAGGATGCGCCAGAAGCCATCGATAAAGCCATTTCTATTTTTGAAAATGCCGGGATAGAAGAATTTGAACCGTTTTACGGAATGCTGACCAACTGGCGTACAGAGATTATAAATTCTTTCACTACCATTAACGGAATCCGTATTAACAACAGTTTTATTGAGTCGAAAAACAGAATTTTAGAGAAGCTGCTTTACAACGGGAACGGTTTCAGTAACTTTAAACGAACCAGAAACCGAATCTTATATTGCCTTAATAAACATGACACATACAAGTTTTAGGGAATGAATGGAAAAGAGGTAAAAAGCGAAATTTCGCTTTTTACCTCTGAAAACACAGGATTATTGATAGCCAAACCACAATAATTTATAGCCCGACCACAGGATAATTTATAGGCTGACCACAGACTGGTTATAGGTCCGACCACAATGCCGTAAGAGGGTCAACCACAGGATTATTTACATACCCTTTTTAATGATCAGAAAGCAATCTTGTCAACAAAAGTAGGTTTGCCGTCTTTTACTTCGATGATCA
>OMYE01000131.1 GCA_900315145.1 uncultured Pseudomonadota bacterium
AAATTCTGCATTAAATCAGACTTATAGGAATATTGAAATTGTTATAGTTGATGACAAGTCTCCTGATAAGACATTTGAAATACTGCAGTCATTTAACGATCCAAGAATAAAACTTTATAGGAATGAACAAAATTTAGGAATGTGCGGTAACTGGAACAAGTGTTTAGATTATGCAACGGGTAAATATGTTCATTATCTGCACGGAGATGATCTCTTATTTCCTGAATGTATCGAGAAAAAAGTAAAGCTGGCTGAGGAAAACCCTGATATCGTGCTGGTATTCAGTGCTACTGAAATTATTAATTCAAATGCTCAAACATTGATGATCCGCCGTTATAAAAGCAGTGATGCGGTCCTTGACGGTAAGGCCGTTTCCTATGAATCTCTGTACCGAAGAAATATTTTCGGTGAACCGTCAAACGTGCTTTTCAAACGCGAAATTCTTGGTAAGTCGGGTTTATTCTGCAGTGAACTGAAATATGCCACTGACTGGGAGCTTTGGCTGCGTATTGCTTATTTTGGAAAAGTGGGGTATGTTTCTGATGTACTGATGAAGTACCGTGTATCAGACAGTAATGTTACCAGCAGTCTGATGCTGAAGGAAGTTTTGGAAGACGATCGAATTATGATAGAACAGTTGAAAAAATTCGGTAAGTACAGGCTATCCTTTTTCCGGATCTTTGTACATAAATTTGTTTTCAGACTTAGAGCATATGCACGTATAATTTACATGAAACTGTATTCTAACAAGAAAGTTGATAAATAATTAACCCAGGTTAGATCCTTATGAATGATATTTTATATATAGTTATTCCCTGTTATAACGAGGAAAAAGTTCTGCCGATTACTCATAAAATGTTTTTGGATGAACTTAATGAGTTGATCAAAAAAGAAAAAATCAGTGCTGACAGTAAAATTGTTTTTGTTGATGACGGCAGCAGGGATGAAACCTGGAAAATAATATGTGATCTGTCTGAACAGCATGGTTCGATAGAGGGTATACAGCAGAGCAGAAACAGAGGACATCAGAATGCTGTGCTGATGGGTATGCTGGACTCAAGGGATAAGTGTGATATCTGTATTACCATTGACTGTGACGGCCAGGATGATATTACGGCGATAGAACAGATGGTTGATAAATACCATGAGGGATATGAGGTCGTATACGGAGTCCGGGATAACAGGGATACTGATACTCTTTTCAAAAAATATACTGCCCAGGGTTTCTATACACTGCTGAAAAAAATGGGTGTGGATGTTGTGTATAATCATGCAGATTACCGGTTAATGTCCAAATCCGCTCTTGACGGTTTATCGCAGTTTAAAGAAGTAAACCTGTTTTTAAGAGGATTGATCCCGCTGGTTGGTTTTAAAAATACCAGTGTTTATTATAAAAGAAATGAGAGACTTGCCGGAGAAAGTCATTATCCGCTGAAAAAGATGCTGGCGCTTGCAATTGACGGTATAACGAGTCTGAGCACTACTCCTCTTAGTATTATCACCTTTCTTGGATTGTTAATTTCGTTTTTAAGTTTTTGTTTTATTATCTGGGTGTGTATCGGTTATTTCTCCGGAAATACAATGTCCGGCTGGGCAAGTCTGGTATCCGTTATCTGTCTTTTATGTGGATTTCAGCTTATCAGTATCGGCATTATCGGTGAGTACATCGGTAAAATATATATGGAAGTAAAAGGCAGACCAAGGTATATAATAAGTAACAGAACGGACAAAAATGAATAGAAAAGAAATTCACCGGATGATTCGATTCCTTTTTGTCGGGGCATCCAATACTCTGGTTGGGTATTTGTCTTATCTGCTGTTTATCTGGATGATGTCTTCCTTCGAATTCAGATATGACTATATTATAGCTGGAATTTTGTCTTTTGTGGTCAGTATACACTGGGCGTTTGTTCTTAATAAGATTTTTGTTTTTCAGACCAGTGAGTGGAGACAGACAGCAAAAAAAGAACTGCTTAAATCCTATATTGCCTACGGTTTCTCGGGTCTAGTGTTAAACAACATTTTACTGTACATATTTATTGATCTCTGCGGTATTTCAAAATACTTTGCGCCGATCCTGGTTCTATTCTTTTTGGTGCCTTTTAATTATCTGGTAAATAAGTACTGGGTATACGGTATAAAATCAGCTCCAGAAGCCGACAGAACTGAATAGAATTTACTCTTGTGTCCTCTAGAACCGTTTATTCGGACTGGATTGGATGAAGGCAATGATTGCATTATAATTTCGCGCCATAGAGCCGGATATAAGTCCTAACAAGTGTTTTTCTGTATGAAATAATTCCTCTATCTTCCTCCGATTGGAGTATTTTAAGGATTAGAAGATGGATAAAAACAAAAAGCAATTAACCTGAAAGTACTAGCCTTAGTGGCTAGTAAATTTAAAAATACTAATGGCACGGATTATGCTAATTCTTGGTTAAGATCCCGCTATAACCAATAACTTCCAAAAACTTTTTATCTCGTTTTATCTGTTCTGTAATCAATCGCACATGTGGATGTTTACCTCCATGCAGATTTACAGATTCAACACAATCGAACCATTCAAAAATCTCATGTAGAGACTTATTCTCTAACCATGATTTTACCTTTTTTTCCAATTTGAGATTGTCACTGAGATCATGCACTGGATCTCCTGTAACCTGACCAAGTGTTTGTTTCAATGTTTTGATCTTTTTGTAAAGAAAATCAAAATATCCGAGACTTACAAACTGGACAAACTGTCTGCCTTTAAACCTCCAGTCATCACATACTCTAGGCTTGTTGCCATCCGCTATATTTTTGAGTTTTTCATAGTGATCCTCAATGTGTTCACGCTTTCTGTATATTGCCAGAGCAGACTCCTTGTCCTTTTCATCATTGGTCAGCAGAAGGAGTAATCCAAAATATCTAGATCTCTTCAGGCATCCATCCTGATTTGGAGTTACTGATATTTTACCCCTTGATTTGGTGACGATAAAACATTCATCTGCGATTTTCTGTGCAGCCGGGGTTAATTCATCTTCTGCTAAAAGATGTGCTTTTATATCTGCCAGTTGAGACGCAAACAGTTTCTCCTCCTGGTGTTTGTTCTCTCTGAGCCGGTAGATGTGCAGATGAAGTTTTTTGATAACAGTAATTTTGTCTCCGGCCTTATGACCTTCCGTATTGTACTTGCAGAGACGTTCAAAATTGTGCTCAAAGCATATTGAGACACCCTGAATATTCGCATCACTGTCAAGCTGATTGGAAAAAAGGTCGAGTTCATTCAGATGTTCATCTACAATTTTTTTCAACCACGCCCCGTCCCGCAGAGTTACTCTAGTGAGAAAACGCATGCGTTCGAAGATGAATGCGGTGATGTTATCGAGAGAATAAAAACCATTATCGGAAACAATCAGAGGTTTGCTGATATTCAGGTAACTCAATTCCCGCAATGCATTCTTGATTGAAATAATGTCAGGTATGTTTCCCGGCTGATGATAAAAAGCAAGTGGCTGGTGTGCATCCAGCGAATAAAGTGTCAGTGTTTTTATCGTCGGCAGACTGTCATCCTGCTTGTTGAAGCCGTATCGTGCCGCATCCAGTTGTTGAGAGTATGTGGATGTTGTGGTACTGTCAATCGCTATTACAGATCTTTTTTCCAGTCCATTGCACCTGCACTTAAAATAGTTCTGCACATAACTTTCATTTTGTCCCAGTGTGTCGAACACCTGTTTGTAAAGATTTTCAGTAATCAATTCGTCCTCGGCAATAGCATGCTTAATCTGCCAGGTACGCATATTTGGCAGGGTCTCGCCGTTCGTGGCAACCCAATACCTCGCGATATTTATACACTTGTTTGCAGTATCATTGTCGTCTCCGAAGGCTACTTTCAAATCCTCATCAATACCCGATGCTTTTCCTACCCATTCCAAAAGTGATGTAACACCAATTTTTTTTCTCTGTATAGTGTCGTTGTCCTCTGAATTGCCAGTTTTTGTACTGATAACACGTTTAGGTTTGGTTGGGATTATCTTCCCTGTTTCAGGATCTTCTATACCAAGAAGCTTTCTCTGTAAGGTTATATTCCTGCGGGTTTCCGGATCATACTTTACAACTCGTTCGTACACGTAAACCCTACCATTATTCAGGTGTCGGCGTTCCTGTTTGATTCTTACATCCCCAACTATTGGTCTGGCCATAGAAGAATTCCTTATATTATTTAACTAGCTACTATATTATAGCATAGTAGCTAGTTAAATAATATAAAAATATGCGAACAAAGTCGCATTTTTAAGTAATTTTAAAGAACTATTGTTTAAAATATAATTTGTTTGATTTGTTTTTAAACGATGATTTTGCTAGCCACTAATTGGGATAGTACTTTCAGGTCCTATTGTAAGATTTCCGGATTTTTGTATTCAATTCATAGAGTTATCTGCGGAAACACCTTGTATCTGCCGTCCGGACCGGCAGGTTCAATATGCAGGTCAGAGCTTTGCCTCAATGAATCAAATGTAACTGTTTCAGTTGTAATTATTTCTGGTAACAGTATAAATGCCGCTATTTTTATTAACGTCATCTACGTGATGATTGATTATTGTCACGGTTTGAAATTATGTCGTATTGTATCATTCTAATGTACTGATTGTTAAAGGACTGGTGTGTAATATGGATTCAGAGACCAAACTTAATCGCGATATTTTCAAAAAAATGAAAACTAAAATTAACCTCTCTTCCGTCGAAAGTGAATCTCCGGAACTGACAGGTGAAATTATTCAGAACAGATTCCGTATAACAGGCAGG
>OMYE01000113.1 GCA_900315145.1 uncultured Pseudomonadota bacterium
TCTCCCGGCCATAGCCGCGTGTCCCATACCGGATACTAAAGAGGAATATGAAAAGACCTTCCATCTGGTGTTTATGGCATCCGCATCAAGCACTTTAGAGGAGAATTCCTTCTGACCGGCTGAATCCCCCTCTTTCTTTATATAGTAATAGTCGCTTTCCCCGGGATTACGTCTGTCAAGAAGACCTTCAGCATAATCATTTATGAACCGGAAGTAGACGGAATCACTGTCAGCAGAACCGTACAGATTAAAAAGAGTTTTATCCTGGCCGTTACCAAATACATCCTCAAAAAGAATACGGCTTAAACAAAATCTCTTAGGATTTTTCTTCTCTCCTTCATCCTCCGGCGTATACCAGAGGAAAAGAGCATGACATGCTCTGGTGAGAGCTACATACCACAGGCGGTGACTTTCAAGTTTTTCCTCATTCAGATGTTTAGTCCAGACAGCGTCTTTCGCACTGGTAACCAGATGATAGGAAGGAATATTCCTCGCAACTGATTTATCTTCATCTTTACTGTTTTTTACATCTACTGCTTCACCGGTATCGCTGTTTTTGTCACGGATTCTGACTATTCTTTTGGCAAAATTTTGGCCACCATTACTTTTTTCACTATCAGCGTACGGCATCAGCACAATGTTATATTCAAGCCCTTTTGATGAATGATAGGTGGTGATTTTTACTATTTCATCATTGTCGTCAGTAAGGCGCTTGGCACTTCCTTCATCACTGTCTTCACTCTGATTATCTTTTTTAAGATTGTCATAGTTTTCTATAAGCTCTCTTAAATCACTTATTCTGGTACTTAAGTTCAGAATAATTTCAGAACAGTGCAGCAGATTGGTAATTATCTCAGCTCCGGTGGATCTGTTTCTGATTCTTTCCATAAGATTAAACCGTTCTGTAAAATGGGTAAACATGGCCATAAAGCCGTGATCAACCCAGATCTGCTTACATTCCACAAGTACATCATTAAGTGTTTCCATGGAGATGCCTGAGACTCTTAAGGACTCATCTTCAGAATCCGGAAATTTCTTAGCCTTAACCTCTTCAGCATCAGAAATGTCTTCTGTCCAGTTATCTAAAGGCACCTGACGGTTACAAACGGCAGCAGCATATTCACTGCCGGAAAGCCCGAATACCCTGCTTGCTAGAAGGAGACGCAGATAATCCTGTTCGGAATTATTAAGAACCGCATTCATCATCAGGCTGATGAATGTATATTCCTCTGTCTCAAATATTTTTGTTCTATCAGAGAGAAATACCACCGGAACATTTCTCTTTTTAAGACTTTTAAGTACATTTGCAGCTTCATTCTTATTACTGATAAGCACAGTAATATCCTTAAGCGAAATTCTCCGGCAGTCGATACAGCTATTAAGCTCCTCAAGAGTAAGATTACTCCTTGTCGCAATTCTTCCGTAATTCAGTAGCTGCACAATCATATCAGCACATTCAACAGCAACCTCGTTTTTTATTTCATCTTTGGATAAACCTCCTGATTTACCGCTCTTATCTGATTTACCTGAATTATTACCGTTCTGCTCATTAAAAACTCTGGTTTTAACAAAATTACAGGCTGCTTCAGGTAAAATACCGGCACCTGACGAACTGTTCTTTGAATTCTCTCCCCGGTATTCCTCAGGTATGATATAAATAAACTTCTGCTTATTCTGATAACCTACATTGGTAAAGGTAAGATCATTATCTGCATCAATCTGATTTTGCCCGCCGGTATCCTCTGAATTTTTTTCTTCATCTTCAGACTGAGAATCACTGACATTTAAGAGACTGTCGTAAAAATGACATTCTGAAGTGGCGTCACCGGAATTTCCGGTCTTCCCTGATGCATCCAGCTCCTCCGGAATTCTTCCGGAAAATATACAGTTCACCGCTTTAACCATATTGGCATCAGAGCGGTAGTTAACACTCAGTTCTATTTCGTGCTGACTCCGTTCTTCATCAGTATAGAGGCTTCTGATGATATTCTTGGCACAGGTATAGCAGTACAGGTCGGCATTGCGGAAGCCGTATATTGACTGTTTCGGATCCCCGACTATATAAAATCCCCAGAAATTATCCCCTTCTGAGATAACTGCTTTGCCGTCATCTTCAGGAGTAAGATAGATACTCCGGACTATTTCAAACTGCACCGGATCGGTATCCTGAAATTCATCTATTATGGCCACAGGAAACATCTGCTTTATCTTTCTCGCAAGGAACCTCTTTCTGGCAGCTTCATCTTCACTGTCATCCGCTCCGGGAACAAGAGCATCCTTTAATTTAAGCAACAGGTCATCGTTGTTAATCACCTTCTCCTCTGCCTTTAGCTTTTCATAAATATCAAAGGCCTTAAGCAGCAGAGTGTGCAGTTTACCGTAATCAGCGAATGATTTTTCATTAAAAAGGTGATTCTCTGACTTGTCTTTATATTGTCTGAATATGTTCAGCAGTGTATTAAATTTTGTGTCACTGCTAAGAAAATCATTGTAGATATTTGCATACCCTTCGTCATTCCCCCGGGCATCGGTAATCATCTCTCTACGGATACACTCATAGAGAGCTCTTTTTCTCAAATCATCGTCATTACTTTGTAAATCAAGCTGCCAGCTTAATCCGGTATCTACTACAAATCTGGAAATAATCTGTCTGCAGAAACTGTGAATAGTGCTTATCTGCATATTATCCATATTTAGTTCCACCCGGTTGAGAATACGGATTCCCTTGACCAGCTTCTTCAGGCAGTCATCCACAGAACCAGTACAGTCATTAAGGTATGCCTGCACAATCATCATTTCAAAGCCCGCATCACTGTCGGTAAGAGATGCTGAAAACACTCCAGATTCAGCATAGGCCTTTTTAAGAAGGCTCTCCATAAAGCACCGCAGATCTCTGATTCTTTCACCGATTTTTCTCTTCATATCGCTGGTGGCGGCTTTGGTAAAGGTCATAACCAGAAGCTTGGTATAATCCACCGGCTCACCGTTCTTAATACCTATTCCCAGAAGCAGACGACAGATAAGACCGGTAATAGTATATGTTTTACCTGTTCCAGCTGACGCTTCTATAATTCCGGCGCCGTTTAAATTAAAATTCATTATTTTATCTGACATCTGTTCTTCCCCTGACGGTTTTCTGCCGTCACCAGTACCATTAATTACCGCGAAAATTCTTATTATATTTCTTCTGTTGCCGATTGTTCCGAAGTTCATCTAATCACAGGCTTAGATTTCCGGACTCTGCCGGAAATTCTTCTCTGCATCAATACCGGCAGATTTTGCAGTCGCTATTCCTGTTTTACTTATTCAATTCCCAGTCTTTCACAAAGATTAGACCTCATTTTTAACTGCGCTTTACCTACATTTGTTGGATAATACAGGAGAGCTTTAGGATTCTTTACAACCGGCTCCTTTTTATTCAAGAATTTATCATCAAAAGAATAGTCACTTACCAGCCAGTTTAAACAGTTATAAAGTAACTCAAAGCTACCATTGAATCTATTGTATTCGAGACGATCAACACTGTCTTGACCGAATATAAGCTCTCCATCTCTAATATAGTTCCTCTGACTAAAATCTTGAGGATTTATTTCTTCAGAGTAACCAAATATTCCATTTGTAAATTTAGATACAAGTTCAAATGGAATATAGCAAAAATGTCCAAGAATAAAGAGTTGGATAAAATTAATCATTTTATCCAGCAACATTTCTACGATACTGTTGTTGTATTCCTTTTTGAGTATATCAATATCTGGTTTATCATTATTATCAAATACCAAACCATACACTAGTTGATTCATCTTTTCTGTAAAATTAAAGGCTGATACAGGCCGTTCACCATGTTTTTGAGCCGACTCTAAATAAAGAAGCATTGTCTTCAGAACAAAATTAAAGCAGGACTTCATCATTTCTTTATCATAATCAAATCCTACCAGCAGATATTCCCTGTCACCAAAATTAAGAACATCGTTTATCCTGCCACGGATTCTTACCTCTACATTCACAGTTTCACCGGGATAATAATGACAGTCATCCATATCTGCTGATCTGTTTCCGCTTTCCTTTACCGGTTTCTGATTATTCTGCTCACTCTTTTCTTCAGGAGCATTATCTTCAGATTCCTCTATAAATTTTCTCTCCACCGGAACCTTAAACCTTAAATCCACCGGAACAGAGGTAAGATACTCAGAACTCTCATATGCATTTTTTATCTTGATACATGTGAGAATCATATCTTCAAAACCTACATCGCCAGGTTTTGATTTTTCTTTAAAAAACCCGGAAAATATATATTCTCCGATAACCCCGTTGGCAATCTCTCCTTTTTCCTGCAGGTTGTGGATATAATCTTCGGAAAGGCTTCTAACGTCATCGGTAGTTACCGGCTCATCACGTCCAGAAAGGGTATTAATGAGGAACCGGGAAAGATTGCTTTCTAAGAATCTGTCACTCCAGTCTTCATGCTCCTTAAGTTCATTTCTCTCAAATAAGTATTTTGAAAGACGGAGAACTTTCTTAACGAAGAATTTATTACCATGCTTATAAAAATCCTCCAGTTCATCGAGGGAAATATCCAGAACATATTCACATTCCTGCATACCGGAATTATCCCCGGTATTCTTTTTCACGAATTTGAGGCCAGAAAGTTCAGGATTAACCATATCCTTCCATAACACCCTGTCATCCTTTTTTCTGATTATTTTATTAAGAGGACACCACTGGGACTGATATGAACGCATTTTCACTCCGTTATAGTTTCGCGGATCGTAAACATTCATTGTTTCCTCATTTATAAGAGCCTTTCTGAATATGGCGGTATTTTTGGAGTTGTCCGGTTCTCTTTCATAATCCTCATAGGAAACGGCAATATTATCCTTATTTTCCTTAACAAACCTGCCAAATGATTCACGGTCAAGCATACAGGTGGCGGTAATATAGTTGATAAGCTCATTAACCAGCATTGACGGATTCTTTTCATCGTTTTTTACAGCATCCCTGCCGAGATAGGAGATATAAAGACTCTTTTCCGCAGAAATCAATGACTCCAAAAACATGTAACAGTCATCATTACGACGGTTACGGTCACCATGACGAAAATAAGTCTTCATTAAGTCAAAATAATCACCGTTGTCGGTTTTCGGATATTCTCCATCATTCATCCCCAGCATAAAAATATGCTTAAAGGGAATGGCTCGCATCGGAATAAAGCTGCAGAAATTCACTCTGTCTCTTAAAAACGGAGAAAATCCGCTTTCGGCACTTAATTTATCCTTTAAATATTCCTTAACCACCTCTAGATTGATCTTAGGAACCAGCTTAAGCTTTAATAAATCAATCTTCATTCTTTCGAAGTGCTTGGCGATAAGCGCATACAGATTGACGTTATCATCTCCAAACTCAAAGAACCGGTTGAGCACACGGCTGATAATAAAATCGTGCCAGCCTGAAACAGTCTTTTCCACGGAAAGTTCTCCTGAAGCCTCGCCATCAGTGTGAGAGAAGCCACCTCCGATGTTTTCCAGAATATCAGCCGGAAGAACGGCACTTTCAAGACACTTCTTAAATTCCTTTCTGAGTTCCCTCAATGCGTCATAGAAGGCATAAAAATGACCTAGAAGATCAAGAGATGAACTGCCTTCAAGATTAGTATTATAGTCATGACTGATATCATCACCGGAAGTAACCGGCATAAGAGAACCGATAAGCATTCTGTCAAGACCGGCCTTCAGGGAGTTACGGTAGTCGGTTACAAAATGCTCCTGATGCGCATCCCCGGTGTCTCCGGCTCCGGCTGAACAGGATGTTTCAGCATTATTCTTATGGAAGTCACGAGGCTTGACATCATATATGGCAGTGTCATCCTCATCCAGCCCGAAAATAATGTTGTTATCATTAAGCCATTTCTTAATGTTTTCCAAATCCTCCACTTCAATACCGAATCTTTTGCGAATGGCATCTATAGAAAGAAGAGAAAACAGAGCATGATTATCTATATTACCGGCACAGATGCTGTATGGAAGATTAATTTTCTGACGCTCGCCGCCGGCATGCGGTTCTTCCGCAGGCTTTTTAAACAGAAGCTCCCTGTTGGTACCGAATACGGCATCGATAAAAGGAGCGTATTTGGAAACATTAGGCATAAATACCGCTATGTCACGCGGACGCAGGGATTTGTCATTTTGGAATTTTTCCAGAATATGATCATAAAGAACCTGCACTTCACGAAGCGGAGTAATGCATGAATGGAACTCCAGAGAGTGATCATCCGTACTGATAACTCTGCCGGTTCTGGAAAGGCCGTCGCCGTTTTCGCCGGAGAAATCCGCAGCCTGAGCCATGGAGGTAAACGACATGTTTAAGATGTCATTTTTAATAAGATTAAGCAGCGTAGTATCCTGACTGCCCTCCTGCTCACTGTTATCCACAAAGGCATGAATGTCATTTACCTCATAATTTTCATTATCGGCATAGGCCATAATGGCACTCAGGGTATCACGGCCGGCTTTACCGTACGTAAGCAGCAGGCGGTTGCTTTCCACAAGCTCAAGGGAATCATCGACAGCTTCATAATACTCACTGCGATATTTATCACCTGAGGCATCTTTTATTTCAGAAACTGGTGATTTTCCTGATTCCGAGGTAATTTTAGAGAGTTCAGATTATCAGCCCTGATATCGCCCCAGTAATAACGGCACGGATTGGTAAACATGAAATGCACATTGATGAATTTACCCAAAAGTACCAGAAACTCGAGAACAACCGGAGCAATTGAAGAAATACCGTAAACAAAAATATCCGCCGGCATTTCCATGCCGTTGTCCCGGATTCTTGCAAAAAATTCCTCTTTGGTGTCATTAAGGAGAATTTTCTTCATGGAATCCATGTAGTGAATACGGTCTTTCTCCCTGAGTTCATCAATAAGATTAACCTGAATATAGTCGTGCCACAGACGGGATATCCACAGGTAGTCATGGATGTTGATATCCGCATGCTGTTTTTCTTTCAGTTCCTTTAGCCATGAGGCCAGTGACTCATCGTCAGAGGCTCTGCTCCATGACTTAATCCAGTCCTGACGGTAGACAAGATAGTTTTCAAATCCGGAGGTGTTATCAGGTTTAAAAGCGTCATCTTCAGTAAAGGCCTGCAGCAGAATCCAGGCAATATTATCCGAGTTATATACCATTTCCTTAGGATAGTTATCTTTAGGAAAAAGCTTGTCATGAAGACTCCAGATAAAACGCCACGGTAACTGACATTCAATACGGGCACAGACTCCTTCAATATCAGCGATTTTCTGCTTTAAATAGAGCTCCATGCCGTTGCTTTGCACGATAAAATGGAAAGGAGAAAAGGGATTACCGGAAGTATTACCGGATGCACTGCTTTTCATTAAATGAATGCCCAGTCTTACCAGTATTTCAATATCGTTTGAATGATAAACAGTAAACATTGAGTATATCTCCTTTTGTTCTTTCCGACCTGGCCCGGTGTTAAGTATTTCAATATCGTTTGAATGATAAACAGTAAACATTGAGTATATCTCCTTTTGTTCTTTCCGACCTGGCCCGGTGTTAACCATGGTTGTCGTCTGCCGGCATATTCTTTACAGTAAAAACCATTATCAAAACAAAAATATATCGTATCAATAACAAAAATACAAATATATTTTAATTACATCAGTAATATTTTTTAATATTTATATAATAATTCACATTTTACCGTTATGACAGCATTTCTAAAATGAAAGATTAGGAATTTCTGGTTTGGGGATGAGTGAAGAAGAAAAGACTGAGGACAAAAAACTAATAAAAAAAAGAAAGAAACAGAGAGAATCCCGAAGAAAGCCAGATAAATATTGGAATAAAAAAAACAACAAACCTAAAAATCAGCAAAGCCTGTGAATTAACGGGTAACCCCGAAAAAGGAAAGGCTCTTAAACCTGAAGAAATTCCCCAGGAACGAAAAAGGGCATCCGAAGATACCCTTTTATGAAAAATTATGTCAATAGAAAAAAGAAATGTTTAATTACTTTTCAGCAACTACAACAACCTTGA
>OMYE01000132.1 GCA_900315145.1 uncultured Pseudomonadota bacterium
TGAATCAGCTGCTGCTGATGTGACCTACGTTAACTACGAAGGTAAAACCGTACATCCGCTCGGATACATGGTAGGTGAAATATGGAGCGGTGATAAGGATGTAACCGAATACGGCTACGGTACCACTGCCACCCCGGGCCTTAAGTCAAACTTTGCCTTTAATTTAAGATATGCTATTGTTCAGGCTCTAGCTTGTGAAGAAGATTGTGCAAAATACAATCATACTGGAACTAGAATATTGGAAGCTATAACTTCCCAGGAAGCAAACTATCCTGACTTTGCCATTCCTAACAATTTCCTTTCCAATCACGATCTGGTCCGTTTCGGTGATTTGATTCAGAGAGCAAAGAAGCTTGGTGTCATTAGTTCTGAAGACTACTGGAAGCGTTACCGTCTGGCTCATTCAGTAATTGCTGTCATGAGCGGTCCTATGACTGTTCTTTACGGCGATGAATGGGGGCAGGAAGTTCCTGATTTTGATGTTAAGAGAGACGAAATGGGCTATTATGATGACCATGTTGCCCGTATTAATGGTAAGTTCTCTGGCTTTAGCAAGGATCAGACAGACCTTAAGAATTATTTCACCAAGCTCATGGGACTGCGTGACTCATTAAAGGCTCTCTACATGGGTAAGATGACCAATGTTAAGACAGATGACAATCTCTTCTCTGTACTGAAGACCTACGGTGATGAAAAGGTTCTGTTCTTTATGAACGTACAGCCTCATAAGACTCTGAACATTTCCTTTGACAGCAGTATCATTGATTATGATACCAGTGTTTACAACGCTGTAACCTGTGAGGAAATTGTTCCTGAAGGTTCAGTTTACAGCTATAAGCTGGAACCTCTTACTTCAGTATTCTTAGTTGACAGTGAGACTAAGACCAAGATTACCGTGAGGGTGTGTCGGGCTAACAGCTGACAGATGCTGGCTGCCCGGCGTCATAAACCTTGTGAAGGCACTTGATTGATGCGATAAGCAGAAGTTAAGTGCCTTTTTTATTGATTCTTCATTATTCACTTATAGTACATAGCGAAATAGCTGTCTTTACTTTACAGTGCAAGGCTTCAGAACGGCCGGTAGAGAAAAAGCCAGCGTGCTTTGAAAGACCTCCGCCGGTTGAAAAAATTTCATCGTGCACTGAAAGACCTCTGCTGTAACCTGACTATACAAACTGTAGGAAAAAAATAAATAGTTGTAAGAGTTGTAACGGATATTCTAAAATACCCTCCGTAAATTAAAATAACAGTTATAATCCTTGAAGATAAATCCTGTTCCTGTATACCCCGGAGAAAATACAGAATCCCGGGAGGCGTGGTATGATGTCATGCAGGTATTAACGCCTTAAATATTTATTGTTATAGTTTTAAGTATTACAGGATTAAGCATTTAAACAGAAGATTTATCATTAAATAATTAAATTTTGAACCCTCTATGAATTCCGATACTCAAGCAAAAAATACCGAAAAACCTCAGAACCAGCCGGGCAGATCATCCCGGTCGGATGTCACATATGCAAGACTTGGCAAAGTTCTGGAGGAGGCATTAATCAAAGACCGCAACCGGATAATGGCACAGGCCAGAAAGGTTTTCGGGACCAGACAGCACCCTGTTGCCTGTCCGGATGCGGAAAAGGTTAATCAGCTGGCCCTTGATGCAGCCCTCGCTGTGGAAAAAGCCCAGAAAAGATGGGGAAAAATTCCGGAAATCACATATCCTGAGCAGCTTCCTGTAAGCCGTGAGAAGGATGATATCATCAGACTTATCCGGGAGAATCAGGTGGTTATTGTGGCCGGTGATACCGGTTCAGGTAAGACTACTCAGCTCCCTAAAATATGTATTGAGGCCGGCCTCGGAAAAAGAGGTAAAATAGGTCATACCCAGCCGAGAAGACTTGCTGCGAGAACCGTTGCCGACCGTATCAGTCAGGAGCTTAAAACCGAGCTTGGCTCCATTGTCGGTTACAAGGTAAGATTCGGGGATAAAACCTCCGATGACACTATCATCAAATTGATGACTGACGGTATTCTGCTTACGGAACTCGAGCAGGACCGTTATCTTAATGAATATGAAGTTATTATTATCGACGAAGCCCATGAAAGAAGTCTGAATATTGATTTCATTATGGGGTTTCTCAAGAATCTTCTTACCCGACGTCATGATTTAAAGGTGATTATCACCTCGGCCACCATTGATCCGGAAAGCTTCAGCCGGCATTTTAACAATGCTCCGGTTAAGCTGGTGGAGGGACGGACATATCCTGTAGAGGTGCGTTACCAGCCGCTTGATGATCTCATAGATGATGAGAATGCAGAAATCGATAATGATATTACTGAAGCCGGGATTCTCAGGGTAATCAGGGAACTTGATGAAGAGCATGAATATGGTGATATTCTCGTATTTATGAACGGCGAGAGAGACATTGCCGAAACTGCGGAATATCTCCGTCAGGCTCATCTGAAAGCTACTGAAATACTGCCGCTATACTCCCGTCTTGGTAATGCCGAACAGAATAAAATATTTGCTCCGCACAGTTTAAGACGTATTGTTCTTGCCACCAATGTGGCGGAAACATCCGTAACCGTCCCCGGAATTAAGTACGTTATTGATCCCGGTACAGCCAGAATCAGCAGGTACAGCTACCGTAACAAGGTGCAGAGACTGCCGATTGAACCTGTCTCCCAGGCAAGCGCCAATCAGCGTAAGGGACGCTGCGGACGTGTCTCTGAAGGTATCTGTATCAGACTTTACAGTGAGGCTGATTTTATAAACCGTCCGGAATATACCGATCCGGAAATACTCCGTACCAACCTGGCGGCGGTAATTCTGCGTATGATTAGCCTCCGTCTCGGCAGTATCGAGGAGTTTCCGCTTCTTGACAGACCGGAGCAGAAACAGATTAATGACGGTATCAAACTTTTAGAGGAGTTAGGAGCTGTTACCAGGGACAGTCACGATAATCTGCAGCTTACTGAAACCGGCAGGATTATGGCGGCCATTCCGTGCGATCCGCGTATGAGCCGTATGCTGGTGGAGGCGGCTAAGCAGGGGGCTCTTGCCGAGATGCTGATTATAACCTCCAATCTCAGCAGTCAGGAGGTGCGTGAACGTCCGCTGGCATTCCGTAACGCGAGCTTTGAGGCGCACAAACGTTTTGATAATGAGCGTTCCGACTTTATAGGTATTCTGAATCTCTACAACTACCTGCAGGAGGAAATCAAAAAACAGAGCGGTTCAGCACTCAGAAAGAAAATGCGCCGGGAGTTTCTCTCATACATGCGTATGCGGGAGTGGTTCGATATCTACAATCAGTTGAAAACCGTTATGCTGGATCTCGGCTATAAGCTTAATCAGACACCTGCCACCTATGAAGAGATTCATAAGTCTCTGCTTTCCGGTCTTTTAAGCATGATCGGTACCAGAAGTCTGGAGGTGAATAACGAATATATCGGCACCAGATCCAATCATTTCTATATATTCCCGGGCTCCGGTCTTGCTAAATCCTCCCCTAAGTGGGTTATGGCGGCTGAACTTACAGAGACATCCAGACTCTATGCCAGGATGGTTGCGGAGATTGATCCTTTGTGGGTAGAGGAATATGCCGGTGAGTTACTGCGTTTTTCCTACAGTGATGAGCACTGGAGTAAAAAGCAGGGGGCGGTAATCGCTTCACAGAAGGGGGTTTTATATGGTCTGGCGGTTATAAACGGCAGGAAGGTTAACTATACCCGCATTAATCCGCCGCTCTGCCGCGAGCTCTTTATAAGAGAGGGGCTGGTTAACGGGGAAATCAACACCCAGGAGGAATTCTTTGCCCATAATCTCAAGCTTATAAATGAGGTTCTTGAGCTGGAGGAAAAATCCCGCCGTCGCGATCTTCTGGTTAATGATGACACTCTTTTTGCCTTTTATGATGATCGTATTCCTGAAGATGTCGGTGATCTGCGCAGCTTCTCCTACTGGTGGAAAAAGAAAAAGCAGGAGAATCCGGAATTCCTGAGCTTTGATGCCGAGATGCTGAAACAGCAGGATACCTCGATGGTGTCTGATGATCTTTATCCGGACCATCTGCAGGTAGGAAAGTATAAGCTGAAGCTTGAATATAATTTTGATCCGACAGTGGAGAACGACGGTGTTACGGCAATTATTCCGGTGAGTATTCTTAATCAGGTGCCGGAGTCTGTCTTTGACTGGCTTATTCCGGGGCTTAGACTGGAGCTTTTCACCACCATGATCCGTATTCTCCCGAAGGTGCTTAGAAAGAACTTTGTTCCGGCACCTGATTACGGTGAAATTCTGAATGAGTCCCTAAGCCCGGCAATGGGCAGCTTCCGTGATGCCATCTGTACTAAAATGACACGGTTAAGCGGTGTAAAAATAAGCTGGGATGATTTTGATTTAAGCCAGCTGCCGAAGCATCTTACCTTTAACTTCAGGGTGATTGACGTTAAAAAGAAGGTGCTGATGGAGGGCAGGGATCTTGAGCATATAAAGCATACTCTTAAGGACGAGGTTAAGGCATCCCTTGCTGAAGTGGTACGTGAAATGCCGAAGCAGGAGGGAATCAAAAGCTGGAGCTTTGAATCTCTGCCGAAAACCCAGAGCCGTATGGTGGGAGGTATGGAGATTGTGGCCTATCCTGCTTTGAGAGACCGCAGGGACAGCGTCAGTCTGGAGCTTTTTGAAACTCAGGAGGAGGCCGACAGGCATATGTGGCAGGGACAGAAGCGCTTAATCATGCTGTCCATTCCAAGTCCTATCAGTTTCCTGGAGAAGTCACTGCCTAATAAGGCCAAGCTTGCCATGTATTTTAACAGTGTGGGGAATGTACAGCTGCTTATTGAGGATCTGGAATCTCTGGCGCTTGACGACATTATGACAAGAGCCGGCGGTACTGTGGCGGATGAACCGGGTTTTGCACGGCTCACTGAGCTCGCTAAAGAGGAAATCTACGATACCGTACACCGGCTGTCTCTTATCTGTGAAAAAATTCTGGTGAAGTCCAATGATGTCCGCAAGAAGCTTAAAGGGAAAATGGATTTCCGCACCGCCTACGCTTACAGTGACATGGGCGGGCAGCTGAACGGTCTTATATACAAGGGTTTTGCCACTGATGCCACTATGGAGTACTTCCCGAGAATTGAATTCTACCTTGATGCTATGTTAAGGCGTATTGAAAAGGTGGCTATTGATCCGAACAGAGACACGGTAATGCTGAACAAGTTTAAATCAGTGGAGGAGAATTATCAGTCACTGCTGGGGCTTTTTGCCGGAAAAATAGTACCTCTTGAAGTGAAAAAGGTCCGTTTTATGCTGGAGGAGCTCAGAATATCCTACTTTGCCCAGAGCATCAGAACACTCTATCCGGTGTCAGATAAACGTATAAACGTGGAGATTGACAGACTGCGTGAATTGTACAGAAGGTAGAAAAACTGCGGATGAAGCAGATAAAGGAAAAGGAATATTTCAGCAGATACAATGATTATG
>OMYE01000198.1 GCA_900315145.1 uncultured Pseudomonadota bacterium
CATGGATTTATTATTTATTTGTGTGTTATCAGTCAAAAAAACACCAAGTTTCTTTACAACCTTATTCAATATTGGTTTTGTATTCAAATCAATATTTGTTAAATCAAAGATTACGTTTACATATTTTGATAACGTTTTTAATTGTTCCCTTAACTTCTTTAAGTTTATAACCTCGTAACACAAAATCACTCTGAAATTGAGGCTATTCTATCATCAATGAATGCCTCATTAATTTTCCATTGATTCAGAATTTTTTGTTGTCTGCTTGTTAGCTTAAATCTTCTTTCGCGCTTGCCCGTTGATAAATTTTGATCCGCTTTAATCGCTTCCAGCTGGTCAATCATAGCCGGAACAGTAAAGTTCTTTCGATCCACACTCCTAAGATTTTTAGTACCATTGAACATAAGGGCATGCAGTATGGAAGCAACGAACCAAACAAGCCCCTTACCATGCATTGCCTCTTCTGTAGTCACGCCGATCTTATCCATCCCTAAATGACTCTTCAGTGCTTGAAATACTTTTTCTACGCAATCTCTCTTTGCATATGCATCATTTGTTTCCTGAACTGTCATTGCAGCTCGTGTTACCAATATCGCAAGACCGGCTTTCTGATACTGACGGTTAATTCCGTCTTCATTGTCATCATAACCGGTAACTGTTACCGTCTTAACTGCAACCGTTTTTGTGCCGGTTCCACGTCCTCTTTTTTTCTTTTCTACCTGTTTGATACCTTCACTAATTTTTAAATCAAAATATGGAGGAACCCATTTCAGATCCTTTTCCTCCAGGGCATTGTCTTTGTTTTCAGAAATGAAGCTGTCCAGAACCTCTCGTTCAGCTTCAATTTGGGCAGTGACGCTTTTTCGCTTAAAGTTATATCTACGGGCACTCCAAATAATTTGAGCCTTACATGCGGGACCATCGTCATAAAGTGTACAGTCCGTGGTCAGTCCGTATCTCTCTTCATTATCTGCGTTAAGAAGCTCATTTTTATAGCTTCTGATCTTATCCACCACGGCATCAGCCAGTTCGTTATATTTCCTGAATGATGTTCTTAACATCATAATGTATTCCAGCCCTTTGCTGTCCATGTGTTTCAGATTTTTTTCTGATATATACCCGCGGTCGCATACCAAACATAGTTTTACATCCTTTCCGGAAAGCTCTTTTATTTTAGCTATAAACTTTAACATCTCCGAAGCCTGAGCTATATCGTTTACAGAACCTGGAGAATGTAAATACGTCAGTGGAAGCCCGTCAGACTGTCGTACAACATAATCGGTATTAACCTGATTAAGGTCAGCATTATCCTTGGCGTGTCCCTTTTGTACAATGAATACACCTTCTGCCTGACAGTTTACGTTGGTGGAATCATAACAGAGAAAAATCTTTCCGTCCCCGATATTACGAGTCGCCCAATATTCCCTAAATTGCTTAATTTTAGGCAGTGTAAGATTATTTCTTAGAAACTGTCCAAGAAAAGTATCATCAGGTATGTCTTCAGAAAATAATTCATGATCTCTTGCCCAGGCGGGAAAGTGCTGCATAACAGCACTTTCCTTTGAAAGCATATATGCAGCCATATCCATGATCAGACTGGTATCGTTATCCCCAAAGGCTTTTGTCAGATCATCTGCTAACCCTGACTGGATTGAAACCTCACGGATCCAGGTGGTCAAACCGACAGAAATACTGCTTGAGAACTTTGGAGGTTCGGGTAGTTCAACAGGTGTTTGCCTTAACAGATAATTCTTGTTGGCGTAAAACTTTCTAGTCTCAGGATGCTCAGGATCCTGCAAAACTCCGATACACAGACTGTCATGTCCGGTATAACCGCGAGTTCCTTTATCTTTCTTCATTGAAGGGGAAACATATTTATTCCCAGTATTGATGTACAGATAACGTTTATTTCGTACATATGCCCCTTTTGGCCAGGAAAAAAGATTATTTTCACTCCGTTCTATTCTACCCATTTTTCGTCTCCTTGTAAGGCTATATTATAACCTCGCATAAAGAAATAAGCAAGAGATATTTTTCTATTCAAAAATACATCTTGTCAGACAACAGAACAGAGATTTAGATATTTATCTTAATGATGATGTCTACGTTCGTATTTCAATGATAGGTAATTTAATAAGGCCAAATGTTAGATTTAAGAAATCTATTGAAAATTTAGATTTGAATAAAGTCTATGAATACGTGAAAGTATCGAGTTGCCAAATGGATGAGAGCAGTATTTGGGTTAATATTTTTGGTAAACCAATTTCTGTAGATAAGTATCATGAGTGGTTCACTCATGTAAACAATTATGTAGGATTTCTAAAGTGAATACATGGTTTTTATTAGTTTATGTTTGATATAACTTACATTTCGCAGTTAAACTTTCCTAATTTTTTTGTTTTATTTTAAAACACATATAAAAAATTATATTCCGTATGTTTTTTGATAGTTGGCACCTAGTAATTTCAGTATTTCATAGGCTTGGTCCTTGATATGAAAATAGAATCTCCCTTTTTGCCTAACAATGATTGTTTGAACACCACTGAATATCT
>OMYE01000133.1 GCA_900315145.1 uncultured Pseudomonadota bacterium
GAGTGAGGCTCTGTTTATCAGTTTTTTTATAGCATTAAGATGCTTTACCACCTCCGGATCCTTTTTAGGCTGGGCTTTAGAGCCGGGTTTTCTGGAGGCTAGTCTCGGACGGTATTTCCATTCACAAGGGATGATGGGAAGATTGTCCAGATGCCATTTTTTCCAGGCTTCTGAATATTCGTCTGGAAGATAGAGTTCCAGCAGATGTCCGAGGCACCAGGTGACTCCCACCGTGTCGCCGGCATCACTTATATGATAGTCATGTTTGGTTTTCAGACCTAATATTCTGGCCAGATCTCTTGCCTGTGACGGCTTTTCGCATATATAGAGATTGTTCATTTTTGGTGAAGTCATTTGTTTTTCTATTCTTCTGTTATTCAGGAACCAGGCGGATGTGCTGATTATCCCGGACGGTCTGCCGTGATGATGATTATACCTGAGACCGGCGGCGGTTTGTTGCGGTGAGCGTAAAATCGCCATAAGACATTCGGCGGCTGCCGTAATTTTACTCTGATTCCCGCTCTTTCTACCGGACTTAGTGATAACGCGGCCGGGAATGACTGCGGTGCTGTTTATGCTGTTTTACATTCGATTGTTTCTGTCTTTTGCGGTAGGCTTTCGGATATTCCGGATTCGTATAGACCCACAGCCCCAGTTTTTCTTTTCTGACCTGCTTTTCCAGTACTAGATACTCATTATCATTTAGATATTCTCTGAAAGCCCAGGCGTTGCCACTGCGAACCATTTTTTTGTTGATGCTGGTACCATGATAGTATATGTCTCCGAGAATCCTGCCGTATCTGTCTTTGCTGTGGTACTTAACCTGTACGTTTCGGGAGAAAATCATTCGCGCCAGATTTTTTGTGGCGTCTTGGCCGAACTGTTGAGATTTTTCCGGAGCATCGATATTAATCAGTCGGATTTTATGAACTCTGTTGTTACCGGTGCGGCATTTAACGGTGTCGCCGTCGGTTACTTTGACCACCATGCAGTTTAATGTCTCAGTTTTTGCGGCTGCATATGACGGACAAGGTGTCATTACGGTAAAAAGTAATAATAAAACAGCCTGAATTCCGGATGTTCTTAGAGAAGTGCAGACAGTGGAGAATTTATTTTGCATGGAATGATTCCTGAAATTTAATTTTTAGCAGTATCAGTATATTATATTATAACTTGAGTAAATAAAAATGCTAAAAAAATACGAAGAACTCTGAGGTTTTTATACTAAATGATAGTATTGTAATTATAACAGTATTATATTGAGATATAACAGTAACTATACTTGTTATATTTCTCATGCTAAACAATATTAACTTACACCGGGAGTAAGCCCGGCTTGGAGATGATGACAATGGCAGATAATTATTTTTCAAAAATCAGAAATGTTATAAATAATTCCGGTGTGTCTTCAGTATGGAATTCTGATGTTCAGAATGAAGTCGGAATGTTACCTTCAGTCGTGAGCAGTGAAGACAGGGAAGGGCGATTGGATTTAACCTCTTTTCCCTTTGTTACCATTGATGGCGAAACCGCACAGGATTTTGATGATGCGGTCTGCGTTGAACCACATGCAGAAGGTTGGATTCTGTACGTAGCCATAGCTGATGTTTCTCATTATGTAAAGCCGGGTTCCGCTTTGGACATAGAGGCGAGAAGAAGAGAAAATTCCATTTATTTTCAGGATTTTATGCTACCAATGCTTCATGAACAGCTTTCTACGCAGATTTGTTCCCTTAATCCTGGAGAGGATCGCCTGTGTATCGTATGTCGAATGTTTATCGATAAGTGCGGAATAATGAAAAGTTATGCTTTTTCTCCGGCGGTTATCAGGTCGCATGCCCGTCTAACCTACGAAGAAGTACACGACATGCTTACCGGGAAGAGAGATGCTGTCGATAGATTTCATGACGTTTATCCGAATGTCTATCGTCTTTATGAAATGTATGAAAAAATGCATGAGTCTACCGTGATTAGACGGCCGATTGATTTTACTCATAGTGAAAGAGTTATGACTTTCAACAGTAACCGGACAGCGGTCAGTGATATACATATTAAAAGCCATTATGAATCCCACGGCATTATCGAAGAGTGTATGATCGTGGCAAATATTGCTGCTGCCAAATTCATAGAAGACCATGTTAAGCCTCTCATATTCAGAATTGAAGAAAATCCCGACAGTAACAAAATATCAGATTTCAGAAAGATGATAGGAAGCCTTTCCTTGGAGTTAAAAGGTAATTACAGCCCGTCAGTCAGTGATGTTGCGGAATTCGTCAGAAGTTTAAAAGGAAAGTCTTACGAGGACTGTATTCAGAAGCTTTTTTTAAGACAGCAGAAGAAGGCTGTTTATTCCGTGGAAAACAGAAAACATTATCTTCTTAATCTTAATGAGTATACTCACTTCACATCTCCCATCAGACGTTATGTGGATCTGGTGATTCACCGAATTATTAAGCAATGCCTTGAGGATGACTGCCGCAAATCCTCTGCTATGGTTAAACCAACCTCCTTAGAAAATGCAAAACCGGTAGAATTCTCAGTGGGGAAAACGTTTATTGATGGATTGTTCAGGTTATTTAAAGGCGGTTCAGTTTCATCTGAAAATAACTGTAGTAATGCGCATGTTGGCGGAATATCCGGTTTAACTTCAAAAATACAATTCTCCGGAGCTAAATCGTACAGTACTGCCGAGCTTGAGGCAATTGTTTGTGAAAGTAATAAGAGTGAGGAAAATGCTATTCTGATGGCTCGAGAGGTTGATAAGTGGATTAATGCAAGTTTCATGGCTGACAAACTCAACCATGTTTTTCAGGGAACAGTCATCGCCACCAAAAATTTCGGCTTATTTGTTAATATTCCTGAATTTGACATAGATATCTTTGTGTATATTGGTAGTCTGGGAACGGAAAGGTTTAACTTTTCTGAAAGCGATTATGTTATTATCGGTTCATTGAGCTGTACCAGATATTATATAGGAATGAACGTGTCTGTGAGAATAACAAACGTGAATGTCCCTGAGGGAAAAGTACAGGGGGTCATAGTGAAGTAACAATTTTTCTGTTTTCCGGTAGGTTGCGCCGCACTCAAGCACTGGCATCATCAGATGATGAATATTGGGTTCATACCCTCAATACTGTTATGGAAACATTAGAAAAGTTAGGATTGTCAGTTCCTGAAGCTTAACCTGAGCCAAAGAAAATTGGAAGAAAGCCTAAGGTAAAGGATCAGTCCGAAATAACGCCACGTAAACTGAGGGGGAGACTAAGAAAAGTTACAGTTTTACAAAACTCTGAGAATTATAGGTGTAGTCCGTAGAATTGTGAAACTTTTGTTTACACGGTAAATCTGCGTTTATACATTTTTTCGTGGAGCTCGTTTTATACTGTATTGAGTATTATTATAATATCATTATTAAAAATAATGTGATGTTTTTTTACTGTTTTTACAACACCTGCTCCTAAATTATAACAATATTTAAAAGAGGAACATGAAACTTCCGTTTTTCAGAATGTCTTCATATTGTTTTCACATTGTCTCTTATCTGTGAAAATATGCCGCGGAGGAGTGTCGCCGGAGTAACTTCCGGGACAGTCCTCTGATTTCTGATTGGAGTATCGTAATCAGACAAAAGGATATCGATATCTCACGTGTGAGCAGAATAAGGTCGGAATGCCTCGAAACGCTGAAGATGTTTTCGGTGACTGCTCTGACGCCGGTAAGGATGAACCACGGTCTGTCCTCAGGATCCGTCATATTATATGATTCATGAAAAAAGACAAATATCAGACCTGACTCAAAAAAACATGAACAGAATTCTGCAGTAAGTCAAAATATAGACAAAAGAGGTAATTTAGTAAGAATTTATTGATATACTGAAATAGGGACTGTAAAATGACCTAATGCTCTTATTTCAGCGGGGAAGACAGCGTGCGTCAAATTATCTGCAGCTGGAGAAAGTATCTGCCACTGCCAACAATATAATATTCTGTTTTCCAGCAACGTTATATAGCACTTTACAGTGTACAGTCGATGATTATATAGGAAAACAGCGGGAGAATGTAACCGGTTGTTTTACTATATGTTAACCGTGTCAATAATTTTTGTGAATTGACCGGGACTCTCGGGTGAACTGCCGTCTTTACTGCATATAACGTCTCCGTTACATACAAAAAGAGTGGATTACATCATAGGCATAGTGGAAAAACAATAACTAGAAAGAATAAATAAACTAGAAAGAATAAAAAAAGATATTGTTCCGAAAAAGAAGGAACATGGAAAAAAATAAAGTACTGTTTTAAATTTAGAATTATTTATGTTTTTCTGTCCGTAAAACTGATCTGTTTTTTTATTTTAAATAATCTCCAGACAGAAAGTCTGTCGTTTTACCCGGCGGGACGAATGTCTGAATAAGGAGAGAGTATCCCGGAATTTACGTCTGTCCGGTCCGTGTCATACCGAGAAAATCAGCAGTGCTGCTGACGTTGAAGCAGAAAAACTGGCAGTCATCGGTGAACCGCGGCGTGAGTTCGGGACAAAAAATATCTGCCGGTCAAACCTTAATGATGATTCCTGATGCCGGACTGATTCCGGTTAAGGGATACGGAGCCCGGGGAACGGGGCTTCGGATAATTTACGATAAACAGGTGGAACGGTTCACGGTTTATATTTAAATTCAGTGTCATTTCGGAACGTCTAACTCA
>OMYE01000158.1 GCA_900315145.1 uncultured Pseudomonadota bacterium
TTCTTTCAAGGTTTCAGTGTATTTCGATTCCAGAACCTTGTAACATTCCCTCAGACCATTGAGCTGGGTGGTTAAATCACATATTGCTTTTACATCCTCGTTTCTTTCAACCATCTTAAACGAGTTAATATAATTGCACAGATGACCAATGATTTCGACAGCAGGTGTACCGGTCGGATAGATACCGGACAATATCTCCATATTTAGCTTTCTGTTGTTCTGAATGATGAACTCAAAAAGCTTTGCTGTGCATACTTTTTCGATAATCTGTTTCATTATTTATCTCCCTTAAACTCTCCGGTACTTCCGCGCCAGGACTTGCCGTTCAGCGTTATAACCCTGTCACTAGGCCTCTGCAGCCGGTCCATAAGCGCCTCTCTGATAGTACATTTTTCCGGTATGGCTGTCTTCAGGGAGTTATGCCTGAGCTGAGTTGTTATGATTATCGACCCGTTGCCGTACAGGCAGTCTAAAATGTCATAGAACCTGATTACAGCATATTCACTCAGTCGTTCAAGACCATAGTCGTCCAGGATTAATATGTGGAATTTTTTCAGATAGTCTCTGAATCGCACAAACGCAGCCGGTTCTTTGGTCTCCATAATCATAATAAGGTCACTCATTCTGTAGAATATCACCGGATGACCATGTTTTATTGCCTCCATTCCTGTTGCCATGGCTAGAACTGTCTTCCCGGTACCAGTTGCACCGTTTATAACGATGTTGATAGCGGAATCAATGAAATTAAGTTCCCTAAGAAACTGGATATCCTTACTGTTAGGCCCTCTTTCATTGGATTCAGTATAATTAGACAGGTAATACTTTTTGGACATACGGGATTTTTTGAAGTTTGTATTGAATAATGCATTCCTGTTGGCATTAATCTGACTTTCCAGACAACTGCTTATCCTTTGTTCGAAGGAACAGTCCTGGTACAGTTTTGGGTTGCTGAACTGATAATGCAATTCATCCACTATTCCGGATAGTTTGCAGAATCGGGCCTTTTCTAAAATCTCCTCCTGTTCGTTCAGAAGGACCGTTTTTTCACCGGTGTTACTCTTCACTACAGCCATAGTACTCTCCTTAATTAAGGTTACTGTCCCTGGATAACTCATCACTGCCGTCATCTCTCATGAAGGCTTCTGTATTATCCGTCCTGTTTATCATCTTCTTCCGCTGTCCGCTTTTTCCAGACCGTGCCTCCTCCTCTTTTATCCTGGAGAAGTAAATCTTCTTTATCTCTCTGATACACCATTTTGCCGACGACTGATGGAGAATATCCTCACATGCCTCGGAAATAAGCTCCTTATACTGTTCACTTTCGTAAAAATTTATGACTGACCGGCAGCTGGTAATTGCATTATGCATGTACAGTTCCGGATTTCTTCCGGCATAACTTAAACGTTTTTCACAGAACTTATAGACCTTTTCATCAAGTGATGAGGCATAATGCAGAATGTCATCAGGAGTGAGCAGATATTTCTCGGCAGCTTTTATTTTTCTGTGTACCGGAGGCATGTGTTCCGTAATTGTCGTAATCCTGGAACCTGTATCCTTATCCGGTGCTCTCAGATGTCTGGCTATTTCTTTTCCTTCATATTTGATAATCACATAATCATTAAGCATGTACACATCAACATATCTGCCTATGTGTGTGTAGGGAACTGAATAGCTGTGATTGTTAAGCTTGATATGGTAGGATCTCGGTACCACTACACTTTTGATTTTTGCCTGATATTCCGGGATTGACGTTACGCTCCTCAGTTTCGGCAGTTCATACGAAGCGAAGAGCCAGCTTCTGGTCTTTTCCGTATTTCTGCGGAATGGAGCATTGTTAATATACTTCTCAACATATGTCTGCAGATTCCTGCTATGCCCGTCTATCGTATTAGGAATGCCGTTAAAGCTGAAGTTATGGTTTTTAATCATTCTCTGCACCATATTCACTGAATGCTCAGCAGCACTCTTATCACGCGGAGCCCGTACAGGGGTGGGAATGAAGCATATTCCCAGTTCCGCAAGATAGTTCTCGAATGATTCATTAACGATATAACTACCGCCTTTGTGATAATTGACAAAGGCTCTGGCATTGTCTGACACCAGAAGTCTTGGAACCCTGTTGCCGAAGAATCTCACGGCATTACCGATAACCCGGCAGCTTTCCTCTGTACTTTGTGCTGTTACGAATCCGGCATAGCAGTAGTAGCTTGCAGGGAAACACAGAACAAATATCCAGCAATTGACCAGACCATGATATGTATTCAGCTGATATCTGTCCCCGGTAAAATCAGCCTGAAGCTGTTCTCCGTACTCAAACTTCTGAATCATATAATAGTTATCAGGTTCCATAATTTCGCTAAGTTCTTCATCCAGTTTACGGTAGAAATGTCCCAGACTCAGAGTTTCAGCTTTTCTTTCCTCCGCCTCCTGCAGATATTCCTCGTAGGCAGTACGTTTCGACATTTTGGTCTCAACCATCTTTTCAGCTATTTTTTTGAAATCAGGAATGTACTTACTGCCTTTATTGTTACGACAGGATGTATCCGCATTCCCGGTATTTTTAGAGTAGAGCAACCCCATGATTTCATTACCGGTTGCACCGGCTAAGCCTTCTTTCTGCTCAGCAGTAAGGATATTGATCCGGTGTTGAATTTTAAGAACAGAAGGCTTGGAGACGCCGGTAACACGGGATATTTCCCTTAGAGAATGTGTTGCGGAACTTAAAATTAAAGACACAACCTGCTTCACCTGATCAGGTTGTAATGTCCTATTGTCAGTATTTCGCATAAGATTACCTCCGTAATGACTGCCGACGGGAGAAATAAAAAAGACAAAAGATAATATTTTGTTTAATTTTCTATTCCTGCAGGGGACGGCAGAATCTTTACAACCAGGTAAACCACATCAGTGATTTACCATGTATCCATTATCCGGTGTCATGGAAGTCGTTATTTTGAAATCGTGTGCTAACCGGGAGATTCGGGGAGAAATTCTTCTTCCTCCCTAGATAATTCACGGCTGAAACGTTCTCAGAGTTCAGATATTCATAAGCAGGTACTGGAACGGAAGTACTGGTAAACAGGGATAGTTGAAATTTAAAAAAGAAAGCATTCTGGGTTAAGGCTTTTAATTGTTTTTGCGATACACTGCAAAAATTATGAAGGTTTCCCACGATATTCATCATCATATCAACGAATCTTGTAACGTAATGAGGATACATGGTTTTAAGGTAAGCCTTTTTACGGTATTGTGAATCAGTTTCACAATCGAGCAGATCCACCAGCATATCGCTACTTTCCTGTGACAGATAAATATCATTACTGAAGGATTCGTTTAAATTGTAATTTTCTAGTAGTAGAGCTGCTAAATCCCGGGTGCAGTAGTTGGTATATGGAAGCACCAGATCCGGAAGTATTACTTCGGTTTTTTGTATTAACCTGCCGTCGGATGTTTTGTATGTGTAGCGTATGCGGGGAATCTTTATTGTCATCTGAGGATGATTGAAAAATTTAACAATGCGGAAAATATAGGAATGAACTGTCAGAGATTTGATTTTTCCGCATTCTGATTTAAGTTTTTTTAGCACCTTTTTTTTGATTTGCGGGGTTAATTCAAAAATATAAAAAAAATATAAAAAATAAAATCAGGAGTTGTCTGAATTTCACTTATAGAAAACAGCAGATATGATATACTTTTCATGATTTGTGTCGAAGCCACAACTAGAGAACGTGCAATTTCAGTAGCTGTGGCTTTTTTACTCCCTATTCATACTGGTTATTATTTAACCCATCTATAATTCCATTTTCTCCGAAATACCTGTTTATTTCCTCTAAAGTCACACTGGCATTGTTTAATATTTGCACAGTCTCATAAAACCGACGACAGTTTCATAAAACTACACTCAAGG
>OMYE01000169.1 GCA_900315145.1 uncultured Pseudomonadota bacterium
ATTCTTTGCAGTGACTGGAAAAGGATTGGTATAATGTGTTCATAGCGTTTTTCTTAATGATTTTTTTGGTCAAATGAATTATACAGGAAAAACGCTTTTTTGTTATATAAATTATTCAAAAACAATACAATTACTATACTAATTATATCATATATGCATAGTTTTTAAGATCCTGTGCATAATCAAAAAGGCTTTTTTTAACTATCGATGGCTGATTTCCTGTACTATTTCAGCAGGTATGGATATCATTGCTTTAATGGATACAACACGGGATTTAAAAATGGGATTAGTTGTACTAATTATTGAATTAATTGCTTCCCTAGTTTTTTTTATATTGCTGTCAGTCTTTGTCGGACCTCAGGCTATTTATTTTTCTTCCATGGGATCTAGAAACGGATCTGAAAGGAAACCTTTTTTTAACTGTCGATTGCTGATTTCCTGTATTATTTCAGCAGGTGTGGATTTCATTGCTTTACTGTTATCTGACTTTATTTCCTATAAGTATATACCGCAGAAACTTTTAGCCGAAAACAGAATCAAAGGATTACTCAGTCTAGATATGCTGTTTTTTGAGATTGTTTCTGTAATGGTGGCAATCAGCCTGTTTTTTTATGCAGTATCGTACCTGATAAGCTATATTTCTGAGAAAAGTGAAGGAAACAACGAAATAGACAGAATTGAGCATGAACAGCATAGGCCTGAAGGAAAATGAAAAACGGCTGAGTAAACTGATCCCGTTTTTTGGGTAGTTCACACGCTATATTTACTGCTAAAATATTAATAATTAAATTAAATTCAATAATTTTTTTGAAGAGAATTCATATGATGTCGCATAGTTTTCAAAAGGAATCAGATGAATTATCTGTTTCTTGTGACAAATTATATTCAAAACTTACATTAATGGCATTTTTTCAATCCGTAACGTTAATAATTCTGACTGTTGGGTTGACAGGCATGTACGTAAAATTCAGTCATTCGAATTATTTTATGGCTGCTTTTTTTATTATGTTGTTTATTATCCAATGTATTTCAGACCCATTGACAAAATCTGCTACAGATGTTTTTTCAGCTCTGGGAACGACATACCATAACCTTACATCAAAAGCAGAATACTGTAATAAATTGGTAAGCAGAGTACGCTCTTTCATTTTTTTATTTGTATCTGCTGAGGTATTTGTTTTTGTGCTGTTTCTGCTATTTTCGCACTTCAAGATTGCACTTATATGCTTATTAATTTTATCTGCTTTTGCGGTGGACGGTAAAACTGGTGAGATGTTGATTGAATCAGACTCAGTTGACTTCTTATCAATATTGTTTATTCTTTTTCTGACCGTGATTGTAGTTTTTCATTTCATGTGTTTTGCTTATCTTTTTATTGTCAGAGCAAAACTTAATGAATTTAAAAAACTGTTCGCCGGTATATAAAAATGATGCTGATAGTTGGAAAAAATCCATACGCTGGATCATATACCTCTGATGACTTGGATGTTCAATTATGCAAAATCCTTCAATCAGCCTATCGGCAACTGGGACACTTCCAATGTTACAGATATGGGATTTATGTTCTATGGCGCAGAATCCTATCGATACCCGAAACCCCGCGGTGCCGAATAGCTGGCTCCCAGTCTCCTTGTCAGCCCGATAAGGAGATTTTATTATTAACCTCGTCCGCCAAACTGCTTAATCGTTCCATTAGCCAGTTCCCCGGACAGGATTTCTTTGCAAACCACCGGTGAACGGTCAGGAGCATTTCATCACTCTTGACCGAATACGCAAGCGCTTTATTCCGCTCAGAGATCCACACCAGTCTCTTCTTGCCGTTCCGTCTGCAGATGTCAGTGCAGAGCTCCACCAGGGCTGAATACACCTCCGGTTTCATGGCGTATGGTTCCGTCAGCTCTGATGCACATTCGATGGTAATGGCACGCTGGTCATTGTCTCTTGATGATGAGCACCAGGAACGGTTAGCCTCATCAACGCAAAGACCGATTCTGCCATCAGCACCGATGGCGTAATTGCAGCTTGCCTGTCGGCTGCTGTCCTTAAAGCAGTCGCAGATCCTCTCAACACTAAGCTGACCGACAACTGCATGAGGTGTAATTCTGCTGATGGAACAGGTTCTTCTGCCGGAATGGTTAGGACTCAGTCCCGTGTAACTTACAAGTTTAAGTCTGAGGTCAGTTCGGTTACCTGTATTTCATATCTCCTTAATGCAAAACATCTGTTCCTACTCTCTATGTTCATCAGGAGCCATTTCTGACAAATTATTTTTCATAACGTTAAAAAATCCTTGTGAGCCAATTTCAGTGGCGGGTAAATCATTAGAGTTCACCTAAAATTGATGTCGGAGGTGCTTATGTATGGACTTTTACGAACCGTTACCGGAATTTGATGCGGACAGAATCCGTCTGGACTTTGAAGACAGGCGGAACGGGATAGACGAGTAGCTCGAAGATGAGTTTACCGAATGGATGTGCAACAGATGTCTGTCCGTAATTTCAGACGGGGATATGAAGTGGTGCGTATGCTTTTCGGCTTATCGGATGACGAGCCGAAGTCCTATGATGAGATTGCTGTGATCATGAATTTGAGCAGGAAGGCTGTATCTCGGATCTACCATCAGACACTTAGGAGAATGCAGCATTACGGTTATCATTTAACAAAAAATGTGACTGTTTAATAAACTAATTATTGATAAATTGATAAACTGTTAAGCTACTGTTAAACTACTGTTAAACTTAGATTGTTTGAGAATCAGAAAAGGATAAAAAATGTACTGTAGCAAATGCGGAAAGGAAATAGCAGACGGTTCAGTTTACTGCAATCATTGTGGCGCAAACATCATCAAAGTAAGCAATTCAAACAAAAGACTTGTCGCAATCGGAGCTGTGATAGCACTGCTCGCGGCAGTAGCCTTTGGAGCTATTAAAACATATCGTGCAACAAATCCGGTACTAAATTCCTCCGCAGATATTACTGACGAACTTATAAATAAAATTATAACGAATAGCATTGATTCAATTACCTTTAATTACGAGTTTACCGTGTGCAAAGGAAAATACGAAAAATCCGACGATTGGAAAAATGAGCAGAATCGAATCAATCCGTTTTGGAGAGCGAATAGTATTCAACCCATTAAGCGTATTGAATTTGAAGTAATACTGACAGAGAAAAGCAGTTCTCTCGCCTGTGCTTTTTACG
>OMYE01000134.1 GCA_900315145.1 uncultured Pseudomonadota bacterium
ATTTTCAAATATTCTCTCTCTTTTTAATAGGTTAATTTGAATTTTTTATTCCTGACCGCCTTTAACATAGTATCCGGAAAAAGGTGGTGTACTATGGCTGACAAAAGAATCTTATCGTCAATTCTGATTTTATGGTTCATGTTCTTGAACGATTCAGTTGCTGAAACACTGGATGAGGGTTTTTATTCCCGTTCTTCTGAAGGCTGGTTTTTCTACAACGAAGAAAATGAAGATGAAGAAGAAATAGAACCTGAAACACCGGTCCAGCCGGAACCACCTCAACCTGTTCAGACTGCTGAGGCTCCTAAGGAAAAGGATAGTACAAAGCCAAAATCAAAGCTCGTAGTCGGTTCAGCCGCCTGGCTTAAAGCAAATCTACCGATTTATCTTAATAACGCCATAGATAACCCGACCCCGGAAAACATAAACGCCTATTTATTCCTTCAGAAAATGAGCGTTGACAAGGCTAATAGATTCTCCAATGCATACAGTCTTGCTGTAACCGGTAATCCATTGTTTGATGATTCACTGGAACAGTCTGAAACCTATGCCGTTAACAGAATGAAGGAACAGGAATCAAAAGTAGCAGCTCAGGATATATTTGCAGACCTGTCTTCAAGAACAACCATTCTGTTTGTTTTCGATAACTCTCCGTTTTCTCTATTTCAGGCCGGTGTTGTAAAACGTTTCAGTGACAAATTTAACTTTAAGGTAGTTCCGGTTATGGCTGTAGAACCTAATCCAGGCGTTATGCAGGAGATTTCCGGAATATTTCCCAACGTAATCATAAAACCGGGAATGGACAAGCAACTTCATACAGATACTCTGCCGGCATCTCTTCTTGTTACCGGAGAAAAGATTATTCCGTTCCTTTTCGGCGGAGCTGCTGATTCTGAATTCTCAACACGCATAGCCAAGGTGGCATACAGGGAAAAACTCATCAATGAAGAAATGTTTAGAAAAACAAGAATATTGGACATAAATGACGGCAAAAGTCTGGCAGATATTGATATTTCAAACGCTTCAAGTATCAAAAACGCCGTTCCGGAATTTGTCACAGGTTTCGGGGATAACACTGTGAATTTCATCGATCCGGAAATTATCGTAGACCTTATGGAACAAGCAAAATAGTAGTGAATACCGGAGTAGGGTGGTTATCACATCCAAAGGATTCAAGGAATATTTGAATGAAAAACAATTATTTGAAGAAACATACAAGAAACGTTTTACCCTTCAGTTTACTTTCAGTTGCTATAACAACATGTATAGGACTGTGGCCGCTTACCTGTTTATCAGGAGCAAAGAATGATGCAGAGAAAATCTCTGACAATCTAACGGAATGGATAAAATCCGGCTCTTTTTCTTACGATTCCAAAGCTAAGACTTATAAAACTGATTCAAGATATGTTTTTTCCGGTGGAGAATATTCCCTCAGAAATCCTATCTACAGAATCAATCCGGTACAAGTATCACTGCCCGATATCAATCACGGAATGGGGTGTTCAGGGATAGACCTCTACATGGGAAGTTTTTCATTCATAACAAAAGAGGAACTTAAAAACTTTGCTAAAGCTACAATCAAGGGAGCTCCCGTATATGCGTTTAATCTGGCTCTCAATTCAATGGATCCCGATATTAAAAATGAAATCGATAAGTTAAGAAATCTGACGCATATGCTTTCTGCCGGTCAGTTAGATTCATGTACAGCTGCTCAATACGGAGTGAACTCAATAGCAACTCTGTTCAATAATGAAAGGATGAACAAACAGATTGGCGAAAGATCAATCCAGCACTTATACCAGTCGTTATATGGTGAATCTTCATCAAACAATGCATTTAATTACGCATTAAATAACTACATTCCTTTTGCCGGAAAAAACGCTGCTGAAGCAGCCAAGGAAGGGGACAGTACAGCCAAAACTGTAGAAGTAAAGGATAAATCTGTACGTGAAATAGCTGCTTCAACACAAATAGATGTATGCGGAGTTGCCTCCGACAATTTTGAGGCTGCAAATGGAAAAAATACTGATTGCGAGATAGTCTCAGAAACCCAGGCAATGGGATATGAAAAATCGGGGCAGTACGGAAACCTGATGCGCTTATCATCAGAATCATGGATTTCTGCAATTAGAAATAAAAATCTATTCGAAAATACACCTCTTTTCCCTGCAAAAATGAGCGATGAAGCTATTAGAAGCTTTATTTATTCATTATTTGGCACCGGATATACACTATTTACAGATAAGACCAAAGAGAACAAAAACCAAAAATGCATTGTTGACACTATGACTACTTTTTCTTCCGAAGAAGCCACAATTACTGCGACAGTTTTAATAGAAGGAGGTACTTATCCTTCTTTAGTATCTAATAATCCGGAAAATAAAAAAGGAAGTGAAGGAAAAGAATTCTGTTGGCTTATCGATACTAACTTCAGACAGGAAAACGTGGAATGGACATCTCCAGGTAAGCGTATTCTCGAAAAACTCGGAGACTTTGGAAGTATCAAATACCAGGATTCTAAAGGTAGAATTGATCCGTCTTCAAGTGGTTATAAAAAGCTTTCTGAAGAAACAATTATAGGAAATGTTTACTTCTCATCAACTACAGAACAGGGCAGTATCAGGGACTGGACCCCAGAAGAACTGAAAATCCTTGATATTTTTCCGGCGAATTTTAAACAGGCCTTAAATAACAAAACGGGGGTAAACAGTCCTCTACTCATTTATACAGCTGCGAAGGAATGTTTAAAACCGACTTTAACAGATGCCTACAAATCACTGTTCGGAGAACTTAAAAAAGTCGTTACAAAAGCCGTCAACGATTATCCGTCAAATAGACTGAATAAAGCCAACAAGGAAAAAACGATTCAGCACATCAATCTGCAATACAACGATTTAATCCAGAAACTTGATGAATATGGAGGAAGCAAAACACCGATAGAGTGCGTCAACGATATTCTAAGAACACCGAATATTACTGCTAATCAACCGGCAATAGTCAAATAACAGAATTAAAAAAGGGGACTCCCCGGCAATACTTATCAGAACAGGAAACAACAATGAAAATTTATGACAACCTGAAAGAGATGTCATTGATACAGTGTATTATAACCTTACAGACATGGTATTACAGACTCAATAATCAATGGAACAGACTTGTAAGGGATAATGGAGCCAAATATGACTGGGTTCGTGTACCAGCTGTTATTTTTGTATTAGCAACGCTGTTTCTATTGGCATACATTCCAACAGAAGCTCTGGCAGTGGGTACAGCAGAATCCCATAATATATGGGTTGCTTACACAGTAGGGGATGTATCATTCGCACATTCAGTACTCCGTGCGATATCGATGGTAATGTATGGCGACGGGGGTGTCATCCAGGGGGCTTATAGATTAGCAGCTCTTCTAGGCATTATCTGGTTGATTGTACGCGGACTTTTCAGCAAAGACGGACTTAATTTTGGTTCAGGTCTTTTTGTAATCCTGTTCTACATGTGTTTCTTCGTACCTCAAAGTACACTTCATATTGAAGATATGCAGACCAAGAAATTCTACACTATGGATAAGATACCTCTCGGTGTTTCTGCATCATTATCAGTCGCAAGTAAAATAGGAAAATATTTGAGTGACGCATACGAATCAGTGTTTATCGATGTATCATCCGATAACGGATTGTGTTCTGCAGGCTCCATGGAGTGTAATGGTTATATGGGAACATTGGACCTTATATCCAAGGCGAGAACAAACCTGCAAAATTCAGCAGCCTATCTAGCAATCAACCAATCCTTGTGTAATTCAAAGACTGAATACTCAAGCTGTGACATAGAAACGTCTCTGCTTAACTACTTTCGTGATTGTACAATTCATAAAGTTACAAATCCTAACGAACGTTTTTCTCTTAAAAATGTTAAATCATTCTCTAATAACGCTGACACTGCCTATGATATGAAATTTGATTCAAAAAGGCATACAGTAAACATCTATCTCGGTTCCGGTAAAACAGGAATGATGACATGTAAAGATGCCGGAACTGCAATTGAAGATGCATTTAGAAACGCCAAAGTCAAAACGACTATATTCAAGCTTGCATCCCCTTTACATAACATGAATCCGCACGACGGCGGTTCTGTTGCCGATGGAGGTACAGGTTTTGATAACGGAACTACCACAGGAGCAAACAACACCGCAGTACTACAGGGAATGATGGGGGAAGCTCTTGCGGGTTTAGGAGGTTCTTCAGCAGATCCTTATGAATATCTTAAAAATGTAATTATTGAACCAATCATAGCTGATGGTATGCGTGCCGGTTTTATAGACCAGAACATGGTGGCGGCGAGAATTTCTCTGGATACAGCTCTTGCCCAGAGAGATTTACAGCTCGCAGCTGAATCATCAATGTTTGCCACTATGATAAGACCTTTAAGTACTTTCCTTGAAGGTTTTGTACTGGCTCTTACACCTATAATGCCATTCATTATTCTTATAAGTCTGAATGGATTTGCCATTTGCATGAAATACCTTATGGTTTTGTTATGGATTCAATTATGGGCTCCTGCTCTTGCTATTTGCAATATGTATGTCCAAAGCGTAGCTAAAGAAAATCTGGAAATAGCCTTATCAGGAACTGATATTACTTCACTGGCTGGAATTTCACGGGCTACGCCTATAATTCAGCACTGGCTTGCTGTATTTATACATTCAACAGTCTGGCCACATCCATGAAGGGTAGTGATCACTTTGATGAAAAGGCTATTCAGCCGGATGCAGTTAATAGAGCAGCTTATATCAATACCTCTGTAGGTTCATATGATATATCCGGTGGCGGTTCTATTGAAAATGGTACCTCCTCTGCTTATGCTAGGATAACTTCATCAGAGATGGCAAATATAGCTGAAAGTGTTGCTCATGCAGAAAAGGTTGCTAAACAAAACCAATTTGTGGATTCAGTAGTTCAAGGAATGTCTCATAGTACCAATGCCCAGCATAATAGATCTATTGTAAGAAATGTAGCAAAACAATGGGCTGCTAAAGACGCAGATGGCTATAAGGAAGTGACTGATAAAATAAAACATGCATTTTCATCTCAGGGAATTACTTTAACAAATGCTACAGCTGGTGAATTATTCGTAGGTGCGACACTTGCAGGTAAGGCAAAATTAGGCTTTTCTACTGAGGAAGTTCTTAAAATTTTTGATTTTGGATCAGAATTAAGTGCAACCCTCCAAGGTTCTGGTGATAAAAAATGGACTGATACAGAACAAAGTACTTTTGCAGCAAATATCATGGATACTGTCAATAAGAATTTAAGTGGCTCTCAAAGTAAATCGTTAGAAGATGCCATATCTGATGGCTTGACTTCAATGGATCAGAAAGCGTTGACAGAAGGTTTCCAATCAGTTGATGCACATAATGTAAACAATTCTTTTAGTCAAATGAAGACAGCAGAAGATGCCTACAATAGAGTTAGTACCAATACTTCATCGTATGATAAAACTAAGTCTTATGGAACCAATGAGC
>OMYE01000135.1 GCA_900315145.1 uncultured Pseudomonadota bacterium
TAATCGTCCATGATAATGTCATAGACAAAGATCTTTCCGGTGCTTTTACAGACGGCATACCTGTCCGTAACCACAAACTGTTCCGGATTATTGTCACCCACAGCAATAAGATAGCATGATTCATTACCGATGGTCACATCGGGTTCACTCATAGCTGAGATATCTCTTCCCAGAGCTTCGGAAACCATTTTTAACGCATCCTTTTCTGAAATCTCGCCGTCAGCAGCGTAACTGAAACCTCCAGACAGGAGTCCTGCGGAAATAAGTAATAAAACCAGATATTTTTTCATAATCACATCAACCTCCTCCGGACAGCAGACTGGTAAAGAAAATCAGGCGTAGAACCTGCAGACAGTATGATACCGGTTATTTGCTACAGATATCGTTATTCATTCCTCTAAAAACGCCTTAAGCGGCATCATCTCTTAGCCCCCCAAAAGAATTGTAACATGCCTTCTGCCGGCTAATTATTTCCGGTCTCAGGAAATTTTAATCAGATCCAACTATTTTCAACATATCTGCTCTTCATTTTTTAGATGAATTATTAACCAAACATTGGCTTGATTTTAAATTATTTGATATTAATCACAAATTCAATTTAAAAAAGCTTGCAATAGAACAAAAAGGAATTATAATAAAATTTAGCCTTATAAAAGACATACACAATATGACGCGTGCAAAGGCTTAAATAAGGTTTTAGTATTTTTTATTAAAGGGGATGATTAGGATTCGACTGGAAGAGTGAAGTCAAAACAGCATGTAGAGGTGTGGGTGGCCTCTTAAAAAACTCACAAAAAGATAATCGCAAACGATGAATCTTACGCTTTAGCTGCTTAATAAACAGTGACAAGCAAACCTGTAGTCAGAGCCTAAAAAACTTCTGGACTACCCGGAGCCTGGATTTGACAATAGGTTCAGAACCTCCGGATCCCAATATTGTATCGGGTGAATCCTCGACTGAAGGAGTAGCCTTAAATCTATTCAGTCTGGTTAGCTGGTAGCGTGTCGGTCCGCGATTAGTTAATGAGAAAAAAAGATTTGACTAAACATGTAGACGTTGAGATCTAGCCTTTTGGGACGCGGGTTCAAATCCCGCCATCTCCACCAATACCGCAGCGGGCAGCCATAGGCTACCCGTTTCATTTTTCTGTTAACATTTTTACCTTTTTATACAGTATACGCCTGCCGGAACTTCACAGAATACACTGCCATAAACATTCAGCGCAAAATGTAAAGCTCACAAAAAAAGAAGGAACATATTTCTTTTCATGTTCCTTCTTTTCTGATTAGATTACAGAATCAATTGTAAAACCCTGAGCCCTGCATAAAGACTCCGGTTTATTATCAGCCGGTACTGCTCACCGGCCGTCTGAATTACATCTTGCTGATGATTTCGTCAGCGAATTCAGAGCACTTGATTTCAGTAGCGCCTTCCATGAGACGGGCAAAGTCATAGGTAACACGCTTACCCTTGATAGCGCCTTCCATACCGTTGATTACGAGGTCGGCAGCTTCATTCCAGCCCATGTGACGTAACATCATTTCAGCTGAAAGAATGATTGAACCAGGGTTAACCTTATCTAAGCCGGTATACTTAGGGGCTGTACCGTGGGTAGCTTCAAACATAGCACAGGTACTGCCGATATTGGCGCCCGGAGCAATACCGATACCGCCAACCTGAGCAGCAAGAGCGTCAGACATATAGTCGCCGTTAAGGTTCAGGGTAGCGATTACGTCGTATTCAGCAGGACGTAATAAAATCTGCTGCAGGAAGGCGTCAGCAATACAATCCTTGATAACAATGTCTTCACCGGTCTTAGGATTCTTAATCTTCATCCACGGACCTTCACCAATAAGCTCAGCATTGTACTGTTCCTTGGCAACTTCGTAGCCCCACTGCTTGAAGGCACCTTCAGTAAACTTCATGATATTACCCTTGTGAACCAGAGTAACTGACTTACGGTTGTTAGCGATAGCATATTCAATAGCCGCCTTAACCAGTCTCTGAGTACCTTCCTTTGATACAGGCTTAACACCAATACCGCAGTCCTTGTCGAAACGGATCTTGGTTACACCCATTTCAGTCTTTAAGAAGTTGATAACCTTATCAGCTTCAGGGGTACCGGCCTTCCATTCAACGCCGGCATAAATATCTTCACTGTTTTCACGGAAAATAACCATGTCAACGAGTTCAGGCTGCTTTACAGGGCTAGGAACACCTTCAAAATAACGTACAGGACGGAGGCAGATATATAAATCAAGCTGCTGACGGAGAGCAACGTTTAATGAACGGATACCGCCACCGATCGGAGTAGTTAAAGGTCCCTTGATAGAGACAACGTATTCCTTCAGCAGGTCAAGAGTTTCATCAGGAAGCCATACATCCTGACCATAAACCTTAGTAGCCTTTTCACCGGCATAGATTTCCATCCAGGAAATCTTCTTTGCACCGTTGTATGCTTTTGCAACAGCTGCATCAACAACCTTAATCATAGCAGGAGTGATATCACTGCCGATACCATCACCTTCAATGAAAGGAATAATCGGATTGTTAGGTACGTTTAATCCGTTTCCCTGAACTGTAATCTTGGCACCTGCAGGTACAACAACCTTAGAAGTCATATAAGAATCCCCATGAATAACATTAAAAAACCAGTTCCGGTATATAAAGAAACAGGCGCTGACAACATCTTCAGCCGGCCGATTATTAAAATACCGGTTCTGATATACAAAAAAAATAAAAATATATTCTGCGATAATTATAAAGATGGTTATTTTATTTATCAAACATTCTTTAGAATCATTTAACTCCAGCAGAAAATATTACCGTTAATACTACCGGAAAATCCGATAAAAAAGGAGAGTAAGGAACCTGCAGCGCAGTATTCATAGAACACACAAAAAAAACGGAACCGCACCGATTCCGTTTTTTGTATGCATAAATCACGGTACATTCCGTTGAGGTATGTACCGGCAGCAGAAAATTACCAGGTTAATCAAATCATGACTGCCTTTTGCCTTCCTGGAAGTCCCCGTCCTGACCATTCTCATCCTGCCGGCTGTCGACAAAGGTAAATTTATTTTTACCGTTCTGTTTAGCTTTGTACATCGCTCTGTCAGACATTTCAAAAATACTATCCCTGCCTTTAACATCTGTTCCGTGAGTAACCCCGACACTCACAGTGACTTTCGGAAGTCCATCGTCTTCAGAAAGAGCATCACTAATACTTTTCAGCTTTCCTGTGACCAGACTATTCTGCTTCTCATTCATATGAACCATAAAAACAACAAACTCATCACCGCCGATACGGCAGATATAATCGTCTGATCTGAAATATTTCTTCAACACATTAACCAGCTTAATCAGAACCTTATCCCCGACATCGTGACCGTACGTATCATTGATGCTTTTAAAATCATCCACATCAAAAAGCAGCATGTAGGTACTTCTGATATCCAGACTCGAGGCAATCAACTCGTATCCCGCCCGGTTATAGGCCCCGGTCAAAGGATCATGCGACACTTCGAAATTCAGCCGTTCCAGACTGCTTTTGTAAACCTCGTACATTTTATTGTAGGCTCTGGCAAGATAACGGAATTCATTGGCTCCGACTTCAGGTATCGGACTGTTGGATTTAATCCTGTCAACAGCGTTAAGAACAGGATTTATCCCCAGACGTGAGGTCAGCCATACCAGAAAAAATATACCGGTCACCTGAAGAGCAATAACGATCCGGACAACAGATATCTCTTTGTTAAAGGAGTCTCTGGTTCTCCTGTCAGTTTCATTAGCGGTAAGTTCCAGCTCCTCCATTATATTTTTAACTTTTGCCCTGATCCTGTCCTTTCTTTTAAAGTATTCACTGTCAAGAACCATCTCTGTAGCGAGACGCATTTTGGCTTCAGGAGAAAGGCCGAGATCCCGGCTTGAAAGTTCCACAGAATTAAGCTCAGAGGGATATTCTGTATACCCTTTTGCTTCAACAACGAGACGCATGGCATAGTACTCCCGCCGCATCAGAATAACTGAACTGTCCATGGCCTCCATAAGAGTCTTTATAGCTGAGTTGCTACGCCCATGGGCCATTTTTATTATTGCCTCCTCCCGGCGGTTTAGCTGGAACGCCTCGTAGAAATAATCATTCATAAAAGCTGTATTACCGTCAACAGTGAAACGCTGTACCTTCTCTGTAAGATAATCAGAAGCATCCATAAGCTCCATGGCAGCTTTTCTGAGCTCCACATGCTCTTTTGAGGAACTGGCAGTTATCTCATAGCTTTTGGACATCTGCCGTGTAGAATAAAACATCATACAGGAAACAACCAGAGCCACTATTACAAGCAGAGCATGAATCGTTCTCAGAGAAATCCCCTTGTTCATATTCTGTTCTTCTAAAGTCATCCTTAATCGTCCGTCCCATCACATTACTGTCAGCCGTTTACCAGACAGTCACCATATTATCCGTTTTACTTTACAAAAGACATTCACTCGGGGATAAAAAAAATATATACCCTTAACAACAGAAACCGGCACCGACTGTTTTCATGACTACTATACTAAGTATCGAAATAATGATCTAATAATTAAATTATTATACTGTATATCTTTACCATCGGATATATTTTAGACAAAATCTTATAAAGTAACTCACATTGACTAC
>OMYE01000136.1 GCA_900315145.1 uncultured Pseudomonadota bacterium
TAATAAATATGCGGCAAGGTATTCTTAAATAAACTGTCAATTTGATAGTGGGAACAAAAAGTAGCAGTCCCGTTTCACTTTTAATATGGGGCTTAGTTTTTTGTACCCAGTTTAAGAATACTTTTATCATGTAATTTTATATGCCCGAAAACATATAAGTGTTTTGGGGCTATTGGAGTTATTTACCCAGTGATAGGAGTATTTATCACTGGGTATTTTTATGCCCTTTTTTGGGTGTTGATAGGAGGAAAATCACATGAAAATAATTAACTTAGGCATTCTGGCTCACGTTGACGCAGGAAAGACAACATTAACGGAAAGTTTATTGTATACCAGTGGTGCAATTGCAGAACTAGGGAGCGTAGATGAAGGCACAACAAGGACAGATACAATGAATTTGGAGCGTCAAAGGGGAATCACTATCCAGACAGCAGTGACATCTTTTCAGTGGGAGGATGTAAAAGTCAACATTATAGATACGCCAGGCCATATGGATTTTTTGGCGGAAGTATACCGTTCTTTATCCGTATTAGACGGAGCAGTATTATTAGTTTCTGCAAAGGATGGCATACAGGCACAGACCCGTATACTGTTTCATGCACTACAGATAATGAAGATTCCGACAATTTTTTTCATCAATAAAATTGACCAAGAGGGGATTGATTTGCCAATGGTATATCGGGAAATGAAAGCAAAGCTTTCTTCGGAAATTATAGTGAAGCAAAAGGTTGGGCAGCATCCCCATATAAATGTAACGGACAATGACGATATGGAACAGTGGGATGCGGTAATTATGGGAAACGATGAACTATTAGAGAAATATATGTCAGGGAAACCGTTTAAAATGTCAGAACTGGAACAGGAAGAAAACAGGAGATTCCAAAACGGAACGTTATTTCCCGTTTATCACGGAAGCGCTAAAAACAATCTGGGGATTCGGCAGCTTATAGAAGTAATTGCCAGTAAATTTTATTCATCAACGCCTGAAGGTCAATCTGAACTATGCGGGCAGGTTTTTAAGATTGAATATTCAGAGAAAAGGCGGCGTTTTGTTTATGTGCGTATATATAGCGGAACATTGCATTTGAGGGATGTTATTAGAATATCTGAAAAAGAGAAAATAAAAATCACAGAGATGTGTGTTCCGACAAACGGTGAATTATATTCATCCGATACAGCCTGCTCTGGTGATATTGTAATTTTACCAAATGATGTTTTGCAGCTAAACAGTATTTTGGGGAACGAAATACTGTTGCCGCAGAGAAAATTTATTGAAAATCCTCTCCCTATGCTCCAAACAACGATTGCAGTAAAGAAATCTGAACAGCGGGAAATATTGCTTGGGGCACTTACAGAAATTTCAGATGGCGACCCTCTTTTAAAATATTATGTGGATACTACAACGCATGAGATTATACTTTCTTTTTTGGGGAATTTGCAGATGGAAGTCATTTGTGCCATCCTTGAGGAAAAATATCATGTGGAGGCAGAAATAAAAGAGCCTACTGTTATATATATGGAAAGACCGCTTAGAAAAGCAGAATATACCATCCACATAGAAGTCCCGCCAAATCCTTTCTGGGCTTCTGTCGGGTTGTCCATAGAGCCGCTCCCTATTGGAAGCGGAGTGCAGTATGAAAGCAGAGTTTCACTTGGATATTTAAATCAATCGTTCCAAAATGCGGTTATGGAGGGGGTTCTTTATGGCTGCGAGCAGGGGCTGTATGGATGGAAAGTGACAGACTGTAAAATCTGTTTTGAATATGGATTGTATTATAGTCCTGTAAGTACCCCCGCAGACTTTCGGCTGCTTTCCCCTATCGTATTGGAGCAGGCTTTAAAAAAAGCAGGGACAGAACTATTAGAGCCATATCTCCACTTTGAAATTTATGCACCGCAGGAATATCTCTCACGGGCGTATCATGATGCTCCAAGGTATTGTGCAGATATTGTAAGTACTCAGATAAAGAATGACGAGGTCATTCTGAAAGGAGAAATCCCTGCTAGATGTATTCAAGAATACAGGAACGATTTAACTTATTTCACAAATGGGCAGGGAGTCTGCTTGACAGAGTTAAAAGGATACCAGCCAGCTATTGGTAAATTTATTTGCCAACCCCGCCGCCCGAATAGCCGTATAGATAAGGTTCGGCATATGTTCCACAAGTTAGCTTAACAGCTTGCAAAAGTCATATAAAATGAGATTTGAAAGGATTAGAGACTAATTATGATGAAATGCGAATGGATATTGTGTCCTGTTTGTGGGAGCAAAACCCGTAATAAAATTAGGAAGGACACTGTTTTGGAGAATTATCCCCTTTATTGTCCAAAATGCAGACAAGAAAGATTGATTAAAGTTGACAACTTGAAGATAACTGTCATCAAAGAGCCAGACGCTTAAGACGCAGAGCCGATGAAATTGTGGAACAATTCACGAATCATCGGCTCTTTTTGTTTCGTATTTGAAAGAACAAACTCACCAAATAAAAAAAACGATATTCGGGTGGGTTATTTTGTTATACCCTAAATTACCCTCTGAGTAAGCACGACCTTAAAGACTTAAAGGAACGGTGCAACGAGCAGAGCTGGGAACAGGGCTTGCATGTGCCGGAGAAAGGAAAGACATTTGCTGGAGAAGTCCGGGAAGAAACGGTGGCATGGAGCAAAGACACCTACCAGCTTTTGAAACAGGCAGAGCAGGGAAAGGTCAAAAGCTATGTGCAGGATATTGCCCTTGCGGTGCTGGATTGTAAGGAAACAGCGACCAGCCGGGAAACCTTTATCCGGCTGATGAATGAAAGAGGGTACGGTTCAGCGGCTACGAATTTCTCGCATACTATTACGTGAGCTGGGCAATCGCTGAACCAGAACACCTGCTTGACACGGGACTGCCTTTCCACAAGGCTTATTCAATGGCCAGGCAGATGTGGGAGAAAAGAAAATAGTGGTTCAAGCTCTATTTTCTTACCAACACCAACTTTTTGTATAATTCATCGATACAAGTTTTCATTTCCTCAATGAAAGCATCCGCACAAGATGCGGAATCTTCGTATTTTTTACTAAATTCATTCATCAATTTTATAAACTCGTCCGTACCATCACATTCAATCAGTGAAGACTTGTAGCACACCGTAAAAAGGTGCATCAAAACAGGCATCTGACTTTTTTCGCCGTATTTTTCCGTGTAATAGTTCACAGCGAACGGCTTTACTTCTTTTAGAATAAGACTCGCATTAGAGTGAGAATTTTCTTTTCTAAATTCTTCAATAGCTTCTTTTAGCATTATTTAATCCTCTTCGCTCACAAATGGCATACAACTTGGTGGAGCGTTTCCAAATTGCAATGCAACAAACAATTCAGTTTGTTCCTTTAATGTAGAAAAAAGTAAATCAAATTGTTCCTTTTCTCTTTTTCGTCACAAAAAAAACATCTGTTGTTTGCACATTTCAAAGCAATCATTTGTTATCATTCAAAATCATCTCAACCTAAGAGGTTTTTAATGTTCTACAAAATGTCAAATCTAAAATCTGCAATCGCAAGTATGCCCCGAGCAATAGAGAAAAACGACAAAAGATTGCTTTATTATATCCACAGTACAGTCAAAGAACTTTTATTACATCTTGATGAAGAAAAGAAGATGCAAGACAGGACCAAACGCGAAAACGCCCAGCCTATTGTAGATGAAATAGAAAAAGTCCTAAAAAAATACCGCCTTAAACAAACCGAATAAAAAACAAATTTGCCATAAACATTTTTCATGAGGTATAAAATGATTTATGGCTATATTCGAGTAAGCACCGACAAACAGACTGTCGAAAACCAGCGATTTGAAATAAGCAACTTTTGTCGTAAGAACAATTTAAAAGTTGACGGATGGATTGAAGAAACCATAAGCGGAACAAAAAAAATCGACAAAAGGAAACTGGGCAATCTTCTGAATATGGTAAAAAAGGACGACCTAATCATCTGTGCAGAATTAAGTCGTCTTGGAAGAAACTTGTTTATGATAATGGATATTCTCAATATCTGCATGAATAAAGAATGTAAGGTCTGGACTATCAAAGACAATTACAGGTTAGGAGAAGATATTCAGAGCAAAGTTCTCGCATTTGCATTTGGACTAAGCGCAGAAATAGAACGTAATCTGATAAGCCAACGAACAAAAGAAGCTCTCAATTTGCGACGAAAGGAGGGAGTTATTTTGGGACGACCGAAAGGACGAAAGACGAGCCCTGAAAAACACAAATTATTCGGGAAAAAAGACGAAATCAACAGGCTACTTGCCAATGGAATCAGTCAGAGAAAAATCGCCAAGCATTACAATGTTGACAGAAATACGCTTGCAAGGTTCCTAGGAAAAATGAAGTAATTAAAGGAGCGTTTACGTTCAGCAAAATTCAACCGATATGAATTTTAATAATTCTGACAGTTGGGTTATACTGTCTTCTTTGGAACAAACGATTAAACAGAAAATAGAGAAAATAGGCAAGCCACTTAAAAACTGGAATATAACCATAAATTATGGAATAAAAACAGGCTTCAATGATGCTTTTATAATTTCTTCGGAAACAAGAAAAGAAATTTTAAGCAAATGCGCCAATGAAGATGAACGCAAAAGAACTGATGCGATAATTCGACCGATTTTGAGAGGCCGAGA
>OMYE01000138.1 GCA_900315145.1 uncultured Pseudomonadota bacterium
GTTGTGGCAAAAGAGGTCAGGAAGGAAGATGAATTTAGTTCAAAGAACGACAGACTGGAAGTTTACATTCACTTTTATCCGAAAAATCCCCTCAGGGATTTAGACAACATCCTGAAGATTCTTCTGGATTCGCTTCAGAAGGCAAAAGTATTTGTTAATGACAGGTGTATTGTTCACCTGGATTTGTGGAAACATAAAGCGTGTGACCTGAACGGTTTTATCACCGTGGAGATTAAACAGGAGACAGAAGATTATTAAAACGTCAAAATCTGGCAAAAAATCAAGCGTGATTGCATTTTAAAATCAAAAAGGTGTATTGACTAGGGAAAAGAAATGAAACGCAATAGCGAGCGTTTTTTAGGGCAAAACAAGGAAAACAGAAAATGAAAAAAGTTAAAACAAACGTAGCCGACCGCTGCGATCTGTCCGGAAAATCAGGCTTAAAGCCTTATGTAGTAGGGAAAAACAGGACTTTTAACACCGTCAAAGAGGTGTGTAAACATCTTCGCATTTCAGTCTCTTATTTTTACCTGAGATATACCGTTACCGAAACGGATGAAGGCAGAATTGTTGCCAAAAAGACGTATAAGGACCTTAAAGGCCGTGAATTTGATACGTGGCGGGATCTGTGTAATGCCAACGGTTATTCTTACAGCTTTTGCCGAAACTACAAAGTAAAAAGCTCAGACTTTGACAGCGAGCATTTCAATTTTGAAAAGGTGAAGGCACTTGACGAAAACAGCAGAAAACCTTCACCGCTTGATTATCATGCCATTCCCGTTACTGTGGAAGGTGTCCGTTACGATAATATCATTGATGCGTGCAAGGATTTAAAACTCTCACCGAGTTACACGATTGTTCTCAAACGTAAATACAACATGAGTTTTGAAGATGCAATTCTTATGCAGCTTCATAAGGTCAGGGATCACCAGGGTAATTACTTCAGAACCTACAAAGACATGTGCAAGTTCCACAAAATCAGTTACAGCACTTTCATGCACAAACTTTATTTAGGTTTTCCTCTTGAAAAGTGTCTGACTTTACAGGCAAAAAGAACGCACGTTGATCTTCAGGGAAGAGAGTTTAAGTGCTGGAACGATCTGTGCAAGGCTAACGGCTATTCATTCTATTTTCTGACAATGAACTTCAAGACCAGTGAACACAGTGACAGCTTTATTCTGGATCAGTTGGAAAAAGAAAAACAGAGCAGAAAAAACGGGAAGAAATGACATGCCGAGACTTGAATTTACTTATCAGAGCCGTTTTTTTACGAGCATAAAAGAAGCCTGTAAACACTATGACGTTTCGTACGTTCTGACACGAAAGCACATGAAGGACTATCACATCAGCGTGGGAGAAGCACTTGACATCGAGCGTAACAAAATCAAAGATCACAACGGTGTCAGCTTCAGAACGTACAGAGAAATGTGCGATTTTCACGGTATACCGTACAGACGTTTTCAGACACGGTTCTATCACGGTTACAGCATGAGGGAATGTCTGTCAGGCGGTTTTCTGCCGAAAATAAAGCGAAAGAAAAGTAAATAACGAAAAGACAAAAGGCGGAAATATACCGCCTTTTCTGTTTTTATGCACAGTTTTGTATACGATTGTGCGGAAAAAATCAAAAACTGATTTAAAATTAGGTTATATGTTTAGTTAGACGTGCATGAGGTACGTTGTGGATAAGTTTTTGTGTTGGATTGCAGACAATTCAGCCGTTATGACAGGTGCAGTATTTGCGTTCCTTATCAGTCTGATAACGGCTAAAGAAGGGAGTCTTATGGACAAGATCGGAAACAGTTTATTGTGTTCTCTTTTCTCCACAGGTCTTTACTATGCGATTTTAAGTTTTTACCCTGACTGTTCGCCATATCTGGCAGTTGCCATAGGTACCTTTGTTGGTACTTTCGGTGTGGAAGATTGCAAGCGTATCGTAAAAGCGAAAATTGATTCATGGCTCAAGATCGATGACAAAAAAGACTGACAGAGAGACATTTGACATAGAAGGCCGGCATTACAGCTCAAAAGTTGAGTTGTGCAAGGCTTTCGGAGTGCCGGTAACAACATTCTCATACCGCAGATCAAGAGGTCTGAGCGTACAGAGTTCATTAGCGTTCAAGCGACAGCAGAAAGCATTTCACGACAGACGTTTCAAGATAATAATCAAGCATCCCGAAATCAAGATGATTTGGGAAAAATATAATTCAATGTGTTAGGAGTGAACTTATGACAGGATTAACGGCATGTCTTAACGTTCAGGTTATCTACCTGAATGACAAAATCAGGGAGTTAAGCCTGAAGTACGGAACCGAAGGCAGTGCGTGTGCAGATGTGTGTGCCGACATCAGCGAACCCGTTACCTTACAGCCGGGGGAATTTAGGCTTATCGGCACGGGATTCAGACTGAATATCCGTAACAGACAGATTGTGGCAAAGGTTTACCCACGTTCCGGTTTGGGCTGCAAGGGTATCGTTCTGCGTAATACAGTTGGCATAATTGATTCTGATTACCAGGGTGAAGTTAAGTTACCCGTTGTGAATACAAGTGATAAACCTTTTACCATCGAACCTTACATGAGGATTGCTCAAATTGGATTTTTCCCTGTTTTTCAGGCAGCTTTTGAAGAAGTTGCGGATTTTGACGTTACCACAGCCAGAGGATCAGACGGATTCGGCAGTACAGGTCACTGAGAAGGTATATAACATGATTTACGCATCAAGGCTTACAACGGCAGAAAAAGACGCACTCAAACAGCTTCAGGCCGATTTTTCATGGAATGACGATCAGTTAAACTACAGTCGGTCTTATTCAGTTCATGCCTAGTATCTGTAAAGCGTACGGAACTACCGCAGATGAGATGTTAAAGCGTTCGTTTATCGGTCAGTTACCGTACGTTAAAAAACACTTTTTACCGTATTACAAGCGAACTAAAACCCTTTCCGACATGTATATGGCTATTCTTATGCCGAAGTATATCGGATATGCAGAAGATTATGTGATTTTCTCAGAGGGTGCAAAGTACGAACAGAATAAAGGGCTTGACCAAAACAAGGATCATTACATAACCAAGGCCGAAGCCTGTAAATATGTGTTTAACCGTTATGCGGAAGGCTTGAAAGATGTTGATTAACCTTAAATTCTATGCAGTTTGCACGGCGGTTGTAATTGCACTGGTATCAGTGAGTTATGTGTATCTCTCATATCGTATCGAGTGTGAGGTTAAAGACAGGTACGAAAGAAAGTTACAGGAGTTCAGGGCAGAGGAATTACAGAATCTTCAGGATTTGCAGCACGAACAGAATGAGACTGTTACGGCCTATCTGAGCGAAATAAACGTCCTGAAACAACAGCATGAACAGGATTTAAAGGAGATCGAAAATGCGAAATTCAAAGATGCAATCACTGTCAATGTGCCTTTTCCTGTTATCAGGCATGATGCAGACTGCGGGTTGCACAAAAACAATAACGGTGCAGAAACAGTGCCAACAGCCGGAACTCAATCCGATCTTGTCTGTTATACCAGAGCCGAACTTCAGTCAAAGATTAAAAGAAGTTTGGATATTACAAAAGAATGTGACGAACTTGCAGAAAGATACAAAGCATTAGTAAAGGTATGTACCAAGAATGAGTAAAGATAAAGATAAAGAGATTAGCACTATTACCGCCTGTCTCCTTGCGTTTGTTGTAACTGCGTCGGTACTTGTTGTTGTGATTGTTATGATTTGTCCTGATAAAACTATTCCTTCAGAGGAACAGAAACCACAGGTACAGAATGTAAAAACCGAAGTGCTTACACATGAAATACGATGTGTGGAACAGACAAGCAATTTTTGTGTCAAGTATAAAGTTTTCAAGATAATTAAAGAGTAAACGTGGCTGATTTTTATAATTTTGACGTGCTTGTCAGGGAAAGATACCCTGAATTAGTCGGTTACTGGGAAGAAGTTTTTGCCGATCTGGTACGTCAGAAACAGGATTTTGATAATAAGTGTGTTCAGGTTGCCGAGTTGCAGCGTATGAACGACCTTTGAAAGATAAACCGTTAAGTCGAGTTCGTGGCTTGAGACTTGAACCCATTAAATCCCGTAAGGGTTTTCAGATCGATCTCTCAATAGTTGAAAGACTGGGTACAAAGGGTTTTACGCTTGAACAGGTTGGCAAGTATTTCGGTCTGTCAGACAAGCATTTCAGATTCAGGGTTTGTAAGAACAATCCGTCCATTCCTATTGCTCTTGAACGTGGCAGACTGAAGCGTGTTGAAAAGGTTGTTGACGCTCTTTACGATTCAGCCATTGAAGATCATAACGTACAGGCTCAGATATTCTATCTGAAGGCTCAGGCGGGGTGGTCTGACAAACAGGAAATTAAACTTGAAACCGCAGAAAACAACGGCCTGAAGGATATGACCGAACAACAGCTTTTTGAACTTCTGGCAAAGCTCAAAGGCAAGGAGAGTGACGGATCAGCTCTTGAAGGTGACGACAACGAAGATGATGTAGAAGTTATCGACAGTAGCAAGCATGAATAACGTAGTAACAGTCGCAGACATTGAAGCCGAACTCGAACGAAGGGTACAGCATGAACTGAACGTGAGAAAGGCAAGAACAAGCCTGTCTCACTTCATCCGTGTGACAAAACCTGATTATATTTTCGGTTGGTTCAACGAAGATTTGTGCCGACAGCTTGAACAGTTTGCACAGGATGTTTTGGACAGAAAAAGTCCACGACTGATTCTTCAGGCACCTCCGAGACATGGTAAATCTGAGTGTGTATCAGTGCGTTTTGTAGCCTGGATGTTAGGCCGTTTTCCGTGGATGCAGATAATAAACACTTCATACGCAGATACGCTTGCAACAGGGTTTAACAGACAGGTTCAGGCAATAATTGATTCTGATGTGTACCATGAAATATTTCCTGATGTTCTCATTAACGGTGAAATTGCCAAAACTCTCGACAGAACAAACGATGTCAGATACCTGAAACGTACCGCCGATTTTTTTGAAGTCTATCCGCAAAAGGGGTACATGAACTCTGCGGGTGTGGGAACAGGCATCACGGGTAAAGGCTGTCATATCCTGATTAACGATGACTTATTCAAAGATCGTGCCGAAGCAGACAGCGAGACTATAAGAGAAAAAGTGTGGGATTGGTACAAGAGTACCGCAAGATCCCGACTTGCTGACGGTGGCGGAGTAATCGTCATGATGACACGTTGGCACCCTATAAAAGATGATACACCGATTTTGACAACAAAGGGATGGAAAACTCACGGCGAACTTCAAATAGGTGATCATGTTTACGGAATTGACGGAAAACCGGTTAAAGTAGTTAATATTACCCCGCCGGTATGGTGTGATGTTGCTGTATCAACTAATTATGAAACGATTGTATGCTCAAAAACTCATTTGTGGGGCGTAAAATCCCGTTCTGAATACCCGGTTAAAGTATCAGAAGCCGGAGATTTGATAGGTAAAGAAAGATATGTTCCGGATATTCAGCCTTTAGATTTTGGCTGTAATGATGAATTGCCGATTGATCCTTACTGGCTCGGTTTATGGTTAGGTGACGGGGACAAAGACGCGCCTATGATAAGGTGTTGGCATAAATTTCAACAGCATTGCCGGAATACGGTTTATAAAATAACAAGGGAAGCAAAAGATAGTCGTGGAGATTTATTTTTATTCTACTGTTTTCAAGGTCTGAGAAAAAAACTTGTAGATTTAAACTTACTGAATAATAAACATATCCCTGATATTTATTTATATTCAAGTGTTGAAAATAGGCTAAAACTACTTGCCGGACTTATGGATACAGACGGTGAAGTATCTGGAGGACATCATAGGTTTTCAAATACAAACATGAAAATTTATGAAGGTACAAAATTCCTTATCCGTTCTCTTGGTATGCAAGTTTTTGGTGATGAAAAAGTAAATGCGGATGATACAAAATTATTTATACGGGGAAGAGCATATACCAGACATGCTATATGTTACCGGTTTAGTTTTTGGCCTACTATGGATATTCCGACAAAAATTCCATATAAAGCAATCAAGGCTAAAAAAGTATATCACCGTGTAATAAGGTTTAATAATGCACCTGAAGAATTACAAGGTTATGGACGCTGCATAACCACAACAGCAAAAGACGGCTTGTATTTAGTCGGAAAAACTTTAATACCTACTCATAACACGGATGATATAGCGGGACGGCTTCTGGAACTCTCTAAAACAGGCAGAGGAGAACATTTTGATGAAATCTGTTATCCCGCAATAGCAACTGAGGATGAACCGCACAGAAAATTCGGTGAAGCGTTATTCCCTGAGAGATACAGCCTTAAATCACTTGAACAGATTAAACTTGCCGTTGGCTCAAAAGAGTGGGCTTCACTGTATCAGCAGTCCCCTATTCCTGACGGTGGCGGGATGTTTAAAAAAGCATGGCTTCAGTATTACGATGAACTCCCGAATCATTTTGAAAAAATAGTCATGGCCTTTGATATGACCTTCAAAGACACGAAAACATCTGACTACGTGTGCGGTCAGGTATGGATAAAAGAAAAAGGCTGTTATTATCTTGTCGATCAAATTCGTGGACGTTTTGATTTTGTTACAACACTGAGAAAATTCATATCGTTTTGTAGCGAACACGACTACTGTCTGCGAAAATTAGTTGAAGATAAGGCCAACGGCACGGCAGTTATCAACATGTTGAGAAAGCATATATCAGGGATTGTTCCCGTGGTTCCTACTGAAAGCAAAATAGCAAGGGCAAACACCGTTACAACAGTATGGGAAGCACATAATGTCTTTATCCCGAACCCTAAAAAATACAGGTGGGTAGAAACTGAATTTGAACCCGAACTGCTGACATTTCCTTCAGGAAAGCATGACGATCAGATAGACTGCATGACAATGTGCCTGAATGACCTTATCAGCAAATCGCAAAGCATTGATCCGACAAATATCGAAATGTTACTTAAAGGACTGGAGATTTAAACATGGCTGAAGAAAAAGAAAATGCACCTCAGGAAAAGAAAAAACAGATTGACTATGACGCACTCAGTTGGAGTTTAAACGCACCTGTAAACACTGAAATCAAGGAATTTATTTCAGTTGATGATGTGCGTAAAAAATTCGGTCTGCCTGTCACTCAGGGTATGGACAAAGACACACGTTTAGGCATGGATAAAAACAACGTGGCTTTTGATACCATGTTTCAGAGCCTTACACAGCACGCAATTCAGGAAGGCCAGTACCCGATGTCAGGTTTTGTCGGTTATGCCGTACTGCAACAGATCGCTCAGAACGGTATGATCCGTACCTGTATTCAGACAGTTGCAGATGACATAACAAGAGAATGGATCGAGCTTACGGGCGGAAAGAATGACAGCGATGATAAGTTAGAAAAACTTGAAGATGTTTTCACTCAAAATCATGTTAAGTCACTGATTAACAAGGCCGTTGCTAAAACAGGATATTACGGCGGTTGTTTTATCTACATAGACACAGGAACGGATGATCCGAGTTTACCGCTTGTAATCAATTCAAAATCTGCTGAAATCAAAAAAGACAGCAAAATTGACCTCGTTATCATTGATCCGATCAATGTGTCGCCAATGGAATACAACAGCATAAATCCGCTGAAAAAGGACTACATGAAACCTCGGATGTGGTCCGTTCAGGGGCAGCCTGTTCATGCTTCACGTCTTATCACCTTTACCGACAACGAACCGCCGATGTTACTCAAACCGAACTATAACTTTTTAGGCATCCCCCAGGCTCAGATTTTATGGGATTATGTACTGCACTGGAACAAATCACGCACCAATGCCGTGAATATCCTTGATAAGCTGAATCTCACGGTTTACAAAACAAGCATGAGTGATGTTCTTGCAGCTGAAAACGGCATACAGTTGCTTGACGTTAAGATCAAGGCATTACAGCGTTACCGCAACAACAACAGCGTTCTGGTATGTGATAACGAAGTTGAAAGCATTGAAAATATATCACAGGTTATAAGCGGTGCGACCGACATCGTACGTCAGGCACTTGAATTTATCGCAGCGATTAACCGCACACCGGCAGTTAAATTACTCGGTATTTCACCTTCAGGATTTAACAGTACGGGTGAAAGCGACATCAGAAACTACTATGATCATGTTAAGGCTAAACAGGAACTTTACAGAGATCAGATACAGACGCTTATAAACATTTATCAGCTGATCTGTTTTGGTGAAATTGACGAAACCATATCATTCAAGTTCAAGGAAATCGGCGGTGATGATCTTGCCAATAACGTTAAGATTTTCAAAACTCAGGTAGACAGCCTGACAGCTTTACAGAACTCCGGTGTAATTGACAATGCCATTGACAAAAATACGGAAGGTCTGGAAGCATGGCAGAAAAAGATGTTAAGTTAGACGTTGTTCAGCCTAACAAAGCGTTGGAAATTAAGTTTAAGGCCATGCTGACAACGTATTTTCTGACGCTCAGAAAGTCTGTTTTATTGCTATTTTTACTTTATTTGATAAACTTACGCAAAGACAATTCAGAGTTTTTGAAGGCTCAAAAATCAACAAATAAGCGTGAATTTAAGCTAAAAAACAAAAGTATTGCACAAAATAACAGTGACAACAGCTTTGATGAACAAATAAAGCAATATATAGTTGTTATAATGTTATTAGTATCATTGTTGGGTGATGACCGCAATCTGCTGACAACGTTAAGAACGTTTACGCAAAACATTCTTTTTGGTCTGCAACAGGCACTTGCCGAAGATCTGAGACAGCCGATATACAGTTACGTTCGTTCTCAGGCATGGCACATCACAAACAGCATGACGGAGAATTGTGTACGTCACGGAATGAGCAGAACGTACGTTACTCAGAGATTATACAGTAATGTACCGCCTACACATCCCGCAGATGAATTAGGCACGGCAGAGATCCCGCCTTTACCTCACAGGATAGAACCTGTTACGGCTGAAAACGTAACGGCATATATTAACGATGTGGGGCAGAGCGTACAGACTGACATAACGGGAATGAGTACAGGAAGTACGGGCGTTATAACAGGTGGCAGCGGTGGCGGTGGTATGATACCTCCAACACCGCCGGCAGTACGCAGAGACGGTGAAAGACGTGGAAGATGGCTCAGTGAAAACAGCGAACGCAGATTAAGACGAATCTGTATAGATGCGACAATTCACGCAGCAAGGCTGACATACCGCCTTATTTCTGACATTGTGCCGTATGTGGTGGACTGGATTTATCACGGCGGGGATCAGGTTGCAATTTGGGATGCAATCCTTGACAATGACAGCATTCCGAGACAGCGTGCAGAGAGTGTGTTATTGCAGATAACCATGATGACAAATCAGGCAATACAGCGACAAAACATGCTTGATTTAGGTTTTGAAAAGGCAACGTGGATACATGTTCCGGGCGAGTTCACAAGCAGACAGACGCATATCAAATTCAATGGACGTGAGTTTGATTTAACTGAAGGCTTGTATGACGAAGATGTGCATAGAAATGTGTTTCCGGCTGAGTTGTGGTATTGCAGATGTATCATGCGTGGAATTATCCCCGCTGAATTGACAACGGGTGAGAGAGAGGAAAATGAGTATTGACAATCCTTTTGCTTATGAAACTTTAGCGTTTGATAAAGGCTCAGTACGAAGTGTTGACGAAAACGGCTTTTTGCATGTAAAAATCTCACCGCTTACAAGAGTACAGGTTGCTCCGTATTACGGTAAAGAAATCCCCGGTTGGAGAAGTTTGGGGCTTGATCCTGATAAAATCTATAAAGGGTACAGACCTGAATCAGAGCTGAAAAAAGCGACCACAATCGAATCAATTAACGGCATACCAATTCAATTACGTCATCATCCTGATTTTGCCGAAGATCCCGCAAAAGATACGAGAATCGGGGCAACGGGAACAGACGGCAAATACGCTTCACCGTACCTTATGAACAGCCTACATTTTTTTGATAAAAAGGCCAGGGATTTAATAGAATCTGAAGCACTGAGAGAGCTGTCTTTAGCGTACAGATACAAACCTGATTTTACTCCGGGCAAAACTGAGGATGGTCAGGAATACGATTTTATCATGCGTGACATTTCAGGCAATCACCTTGCACTTGTTGAACAGGGCAGAGCCGGTCACGAAGTTCTTGTTTACGACAGTAAGAGGTCTGAAATGGATAGAGAAGAAATAGCGAATCTTGTTCAGGACGCACTGGATAAGAAGTTATCCGGTATTTTGGGGGCATTCACCAAACTTGCCGAACGTGTCGACAAGTATGTAGAGAAAAACACCGAGCCTGAAACTGAAACTGAAAAGGTTGACGAAACCGAGGAAGTTATCAGTGACAAGTGTGCTGCGGACAAGTGCGGAACTAAAGCAAAGAAGCCTGTAAAGGATGAAGCACTGACCGATGAAGAAGGCGAGGAAGTGGAAGAAATCATCGATTTATCCGACAAGAAGGAAAAGTTCGAGGATAAGTCAAAGAAACAGCCTGTAAAGAAGTCCGAAAAGGTTGAAGAAGCTGAAGAAGAAATCATCGAAGATGAAGAAGATGAAGAAATCGAAGCGGAAGAAACCGAAAAGAAGGTCAAGGACGAAGAAAAGCCTGAGAAGAAGGGCGATAAAATGACCGAGTTCATGCGTGCCTGTGGCATTGACACTGACGCACCTGAAGAAATCAAAGAAGCCTTTATTTCAGGTTTTAAGGCCGGAATTGAAGGTCAGAAGGAAATGGCAAGCGATGAAGCACCTGTTGACCTTGAAAAGATTTACGAAGATGCACGAAACAGTGTTCTTGACGAAATTCAGGCTATTGATGAATGTAAAAGCATTTTAGGTAATGTCAAAGTAGGTGCTTTTGACAGTGCCAACGATATTTATGTCGAAGCGTGCAAGAGACTTGATATTGCATGTGACAGCGACAATGCCAGAGACGTATATAACGCATACGCAAAGGCATCACAGAATTTGCAGAAGGGGGCAAACGGACAGCATAATAATGTCTCAAACCATTCAGCAAATGTATTGAATGATATTTTCAATAACGTAAACGTTGATTAACATCAGAGAGGTTTAGAACTATGGGATTACAGAAATCAGTCGGTTTGTCTCCCGCATTAGGTTTAAGCGGTGAGAAGGCCGTTTTGGGTCAGTCAGTTTATACCGTTCAGAATTTTATGTCAGACGGTACTGTTAAGGCCGGTACTTTTGCTTTTGTGCCAAGCACTCCGACTACTTTCGCAGAAAACATCAAGACTGAATACGTTACCGATCA
>OMYE01000143.1 GCA_900315145.1 uncultured Pseudomonadota bacterium
GATCTGTTCTTGGCAAATCCCATACCGACACCGGCATAAGGAACAAATACATCATTAACATGGTAGTCACCGATGACATTTATGAATAGACCTGAGGATTTAACCTTCATATCCTCTCTGAATCTTCCGTGCGGATACCATACGTCAACATCATACTTTTCATTAGACATGAAAAAGCCTTCAGTTTCCAGTTTACCGCCCCAGCCGCTCATATGTTCAAATTCAATACCTACTCTCGGATAAACCATAAAGGCAGCCCCGTCATCCACCTTGTGGTAGTGATCGTGGTGCTCATAATCTAAATCTGTAAAGGCCGCACCGATTGAACCGCCGAAGTACGGACGGACAGCAAAAGTTCTGTCGGTATTCTTTTCAAAATAGCTTGAAGCGGCCTCGGCTACTCCAAAAGAAGAACACAACAGTGATAACGCTCCTACGGCACCGATAATCTTACGCATGATACATCCTTATATTGCATTAAAATATTGCACTAACAGACATTTACACTAAAGCAAATCTGATTTCTGACACTTTCCCGAAGAGAAATAAGCCGTTGACTTACGGCAGACATCAGTCAATCTGGTCACACATTATACTATCACTGACTGTTTTCAGTTATTTTTATTGCACACGAATAATCATCCGTGTGCACGCGTTAAAAAAATACCGGATATTCAGGATTCCGGTATTGCTTAAACATCGTCAGTTCCATGTATCCATGAGTTTTGTTAATTAAACGATATTCTCAACAGTCTCAAAGGTATACCTGCCGGTCAGCTGGCAACTATAACATTCATTAAGCCATATAATACCGGAGTATGTGCAGAGCTACTTATTTTTGGTCATACTGTGAACTACAACCGTAAAAAATATCCTATGATCATTAAAATGTGTTAAAATTTTTCAGGTTTATTTTTGATTATTCTTATTTACAATATTTTAAAAATAAATAAACAAATCATTTCAAAACCGGAGTATTAAACAGAATATCATGTCTACAGGTCCAGCATTAAAAACAGAAGGATATCTTATCAACACTCTCCACCTTGACAGATGCGATACTGCGTTTGTCTGTGAATACTTCAACCATAAGGCTGAAGAATGCCAGGGTGCAGACTTTTTAAAATCCTTACCTATTATTCTGGCTCTGGAAAATGCCGGAGATCTTCACGGATTCGATTTCCATAAAATCAAAGATCATGCAGCCTCTCTAGGTTTCAATGTAGTTGGACTCAGTGCCACCACCAATCCGAAAATTGCCCTGTTTATCAAGACCTGGAAACTGCCGGTATTCATGACAAGAAAAACCTCTGATGACACTCCGGCCGCTACCGTACAGCCTGCTTCATCAGCCTCCGTACAGTCTACCGCTCCGGTAAACACCGTTAACGTGCAACTAGCAGAAAATACTTCCCTGTCAGGTACAGACTTATCACAGACCGAGAGACCTAACCTGAACCGTCCTGGAGACATAATTATTGAAAATCCGTTCGGCGTGGATGACGGTGATGAAAACATCTCTGTAGCCGATGCCATGTTCAGCGGTTTAAAAAACGGCAATATCAGTTCTTCAGTCTCTTCAGGTTCACAGACCGTAAAGACCGAGGAAAGTACTTTCTCATATAAAGGGCCGGCTCCCTCTACCGTAGTTGTGACTCCGGTAAAACCTGCTGTTAAAGCTCCTGAACCTCAGACTGTACAGACCGTGCAGAACCAGAATAACGCAGCTGCAGTCCAGGACGTTCAGCCTGCTCAGACTGTTCACACTGCACCAGTACCGGAAAACAACGGCGAAGTCACCATGATCTATACAGGTAATGTACGCAGTGGCAACAGTCTTTACGCTAAGAACAAATCACTCACGGTTATCGGCAATGTCGGTGACGGTGCGGAAATAGCCGCCGACGACTGTATTACTGTATTCGGAAGCGCCCGCGGACGTATCTGTGCCGGTGGTCCGAAAAACACTAAAAGCATTATTTACTGCCATGATTTCAGACCTCAGCTTGTTTCCATCGCCGGAATTTACTCCACTATTGAAAACATGCCGCAGGATGTTATAGGTCACAAGGTTCTCGTGACACTTAAAAACAACAAGCTGGAATACAAGATTCAGGACTGATTCCGGAATATTCTGAACTGACCGGTGATAACAATCCAAAAGACATCCCGGTTTACGGGAAGTGAAGATAAGAGATACGATAACCTGGAAACTAGTAGAAAAATCTCCCAAGAGATAAAAAAAATCCGGAGTTATAAATAAAAGAAGTGGCGGAAGCATGATGTCCCTAAACTTCAGTCATAACCGGAAAAAGTACAGTAGAGATTAAGACAACGTATACCTGAATATATTAGGGACGGAGAAAGTAGAGAGAGCATCTGATACGGTTCATAAACTAACAGATTATATTTAAAACAGAATGTTTTGGATTATTTAACCGTAAATTGAACTCTAAGACTCTCAAATAACTTGCAACATAACACTAATAATAACAATTTATTGTTTGACTATTTTTTTAATTTTAATTAAGTTAGTTATATTATAGACAAGGTTACTTTTTCCCCACGGCAAAGATACACTGAACAGAAGTTGTCAGCCAGCTTCAGTTGGCTGATTATTTTTAACCGGAAATGTCTGCAATAAGTGTTATCTGTTTCCGGCAGATACTCAGAGAACAACTGTCATGAGCACTGCCAGGTAAGGACAATTATCCTCTAATGAACAGGTTACAACCGGAAACAGTAAGTTATAAGTATTCTACCGTGCCTTCATTATTGTATGCATGGTTTACAATGGAATTTGTTTTTTTTAGTATTCAGTTTTAACACTGCAGTGATGCTGATAAAACTGAGTCAAACACATTATTATTAGTAAAGGGATTCTGCATTAAATGGCAAGCGAATTAAATAAAGAAGATTTAATCAACGATATGGATCAGGAAACCGAAACAGCAGCAGAAACTGAAAATGCTCAGGATAGTGCTCCGGCCGAAGATGAAGTGGATTACAGCAAAGAATTCAATGCAAAGATTATTGTTGTTACTTCCGGCAAGGGCGGCGTAGGCAAAACCACATCCAGCGCCTCTATCAGCTCAGGTCTCGCTTTAGAAGGCAAGAAGACAGCAGTTATCGATTTTGACGTAGGTTTAAGAAACCTTGACCTGGTTATGGGTTGTGAACGTCGCGTTGTTTATGATTTAGTAAACGTTATCAAAAAGGAAGCAACCCTGAGACAGGCTCTTATCAAAGATAAGAACAGCCCTAACCTGTACATTCTGCCTGCTTCTCAGACCCGTGATAAAGATGCTCTCACTAAAGAAGGCGTATACAGAATTTTACGTGAACTCGACACCATGGGCTTTGATTATATTATCTGTGACTCTCCTGCAGGTATTGAAACCGGTGCATTAATGGCACTGTATTTTGCTGATATAGCTATTGTTACCACCAACCCGGAAATTTCATCAGTAAGAGACTCAGATCGTATTATCGGTATTCTTGACTCCAAGAGTCGTCGCGCCGAGTTCTCTATGGAACCTATCAAGCCTTATCTGTTATTAACCCGTTATGACCCTGCACGTGTAGACGGCGGTCATATGCTGAGTGTTGACGAGGTTGTTGAACTGTTAAGCATCGAGCTTATAGGTGTTATTCCGGAATCAAAGTCAGTTTTAGATGCTTCCAACCAGGGTAAACCTACAGTTTATATTAAGGGTTCTGATGCAGGTATAGCCTATATGGATACGGTTAAACGTATTCTCGGTCAACAGGTAGATATTAGATTTACTCAGAAAATTGGTCTCTTCAAACGTTTGTTAGGGAAGAAGTAATTATGTCTTGGTTAACTGATCTTATTTATAAAAAGAAAGAGAAAGAATCTGCCAACTGTGCAAAAAACAGATTACATGTAGTACTTTTTCAGGACCGCGAAAACCGCGGTGGCCCTGATTTCCTGCCACAGCTGAAGCTTGATATCATCAATGCTATCAAGAAGTATGTGCAAATCAGTGATGAACAGGTTCAGGTTAATGTTTCTCAGAAGAACGAAACATCTATGATGGAAGTATCTGTGTCATTAGATCCTAAGTATGATGACAAGATTCCTGATTGTCATGACAACCTTGACGATGATGACCTAAGTAACATCAAAGGTCTTGATGAAAAATAAAGACATTTAATTACTTCGTTCTCATTTATTAAATTAAACAGCGTTAGATATCTGTTAGATAACGCTGTTTTGTTT
>OMYE01000144.1 GCA_900315145.1 uncultured Pseudomonadota bacterium
AAATATTATCCGAAAACCAGAATTATTTATGTGCTCAATATTTGATAAGACGATTTTTAAATGATTTGATATTCAGGAATGTGAACTGTCCGGTTATTTATTATGGTGAATATGGCATAACCGGTGTTACGTTCATCATGTGAAATTCAGCGGGTGGATGTAATGTAAACGTGCAGGCAATAAAAACATCAAAAAATAAGCGATAAAAAAGCAGTTTTAAATTATTCGGTGGTATTAAAAAATTACGAATATTTTGCAAAATAATGTCTATAATATAGATATAAGCAAATAAAATTACTTTATTTTGCAAAAATATTGCAAAATAAAGTAAAAATTTTTTAACAAAACTAAGATTGAGTGATACTATGTTAATGTTCACTATTTATATAGAATGGGGGGCGAAATGTTACTTGATTTTTCAGTAGAAAACTATAAATCATTTTTAGAAAATGCCCAATTTTCCATGATACCGGCACCAAAACAACATGGATTAGATTACAGCATTCTTAAGAAAAGAGTAGGCAGGAATATCGTGAAAGGTTTGTGTTCTGCTGTAATATATGGCCCGAATGCTTCTGGAAAGACAAATATTATTGGTGCTATGGATGTGTTGAGATCTATTGTTTTGCGAGGAAATATTCGTAATGCAGAGGAACAGAATTCACCTAACAAGGCTGTATACAATTTAGAATTGATTCCTAATAATCATCTTGATGAAATAAAACCTGTAACTTTCAGGATTTCTTTTCTTGAAAATGGAATAAAATTTGACTATGAGCTAAGCGCTTTATTCGGAATGTTTTTAGATGATACCGCTCAACGATCAGTTAAGAACGAGAAACTTTCAATTAATGACAAAATGGTATTCGAGCGGACAGATAAAGTAAAATTTGGTGATTTTAAGAAGTTAAAATCTTATATATCAACTCAAGCAATAGACAATGTTGATACAATAAATTTAGTTGCAAATCAGAGTTTATCAGAGGAAGAATTATTTCTTTCAAATGGATTTAAGCTGTTGATTTCTCAGAGTATGTCCAAGATAATAATGGATTGGTTTACTGAAAAATTCATGGTTATCTACAGAGCAGATACAATTCAGTTAATTAGAAGATTTTCTGATCCGCAGAAAAAAACGATTTTTGTTGAAAAAACTATAAACGAGGCTGCCAAGACATTTGGTATTAATTCTAATTCTGTCGCTTATGTCGCAAATGGTGATGACGGTGAAGCGAAGCTTTGTTCTATTTTTGAAGATAAAAATGATAAATTGAGAGTTAAGGCAGTTTTAGCTGATGTTTTTGAGTCATTTGGAACTGTTCGATTCATTAATTTATTTCCCCTGGTATTAAGGGCTATAGTTACCGGAGGAACACTTATTGTTGATGAATTTGATGCATCAATACATCCAATAGCCTTGATGAGTATAATCAGTATCTTTCACAATGATGATATAAATAAGAAACAAGCACAGCTAGTTTTCAATACGCATAATCCTATTTTTTTAAATTCCAACATATTCAGACGTGACGAAATCAAATTTGTTGAAAAGGATGATAATTCACATCTTAGCGAGATTTATTCATTATCCGACTTCGGAACAGCGGGAGAAAATGGTGTGCGAAAGGGTGATGATTATATGAAAAATTATTTCGTCAGCCAGTATGGAGCTATAAAGAATATAGATTTCTCTCCTATATTTGAAGATTTAATTTCAAAGGACGAGAATAATGGCGAATAGAAAAAAATCTAAAAAATACTATTTTAGTGTAGAAGGGCAAACTGAATATTGGTATTTACTGTGGTTAAAAGATTTAATTAATTCAACAGAAGAAGCTGCGTTTAAGGTGGTAATTGATTGTAAAATAGAAAAAGATCCATTAAAGAGAGCGAAAGGTTTGTCGACAACATCAAAAACAGAGATATACCATTTTTCCGACTATGAAAGTGAGGAAGACAGGCATGTAAAGCTGTTTAAGGATACGATGGATCAAATGAAGAAGGCAATGGGACTAGGTAAACAGATAGTCTATAAGTTTGGTTATAGTAACTTTACTTTTGATTTATGGATTGTTTTACATAAGACAGATTGCTTTGCCCACCTTACACATAGAAAGGACTATTTATCATACATTAATAGGGCATATAGCAAAACATTTGAAAGCATGGATGAGTATAAGTATGAAGACAACTTCAAACGATGTCTTAATCAACTTACATTATCAGATGTAATAAAGGCGGTGGAACGAAGTAAAAATATAATGAAGAATAATGTCGCAAGTGGATATTTTCTGCATAAGTATAAAGGATTTTCGTACTATCAAGAGAATCCATCTTTAGCGGTATGGGAAGCAATTGAAAAAATATTGAAAGATTATAAGTCAGTACAATATCAAATTTTGGCACATGCGGCTGATGTAGGCTGGTAATGCCGTTCCTAAAAAAGGAACGGCGGATTGTATGACAGTGGATGGTAAGCTCTTCTATCGAGTGATGTTTCCGTAAGTTTCCTACCCCTCTCGGCGGAATCTCCGGCTTATGATAAATATAATGAGAGCAAGTGCGGAAAGGGTGAACATGGTACCGGCCATCGGAACCACGGATTTACCCGGAATGAGATTAAAGAGAATCCCGGCGAGGGCCCCGAGACCGAAGCGGAGACTTCCCATAACCGAGGAGGCTGTTCCGGTCATTTCCGGAAATTTTCCCAAAGTATAGGTGGTGCTGAGAGCTCCTATAAGTCCGACAGTGCAGACAGTCATGACTACCGGAATAATCACAAATACAATGTGCTGTACCTCAATGAGAGCGGAGAGAAGAAGCAGACTGCTTCCGGTAAAGCTGAATATCAGCGCCCCGAAAAACGCAGTCAGCAGCCCGAATCTTTTAACCAGCCTGCCGGTGAACCCCACCACTATCATCAGAGAGATGATGTTCATGGCAAAGACTATCCCGAAGGTCATGCTGTCCAGACCATAGATATTCATATATACCGCTGAGGAACCGGATATAAAGGCAAACATTGCCGAACAGTTGAGAGCCTGGGCGAGTACCGTACCGCAGACACTGGGATGAGTGAGAATTCTCCGGTAGTTGTTTATCATAACCATAAAATTAAGCGGCTGTCTGTTTTCTTTCGGCAGGGATTCAGGAATACCGATGCCGATACAGCAGATGATCAGCACACCGATGGTAAGAAGCAGATAAAAACAGTATTTCCAGCCGAAGGAGGCAAGAATTCCGCCTAATGTGGGAGCCAGCAGCGGGGCGAGACTCATGGCAATCATGGAGATGTTTATGGCCCGGTTGAACTGGGTCCCCTTAAAGATATCCTTCATTACCGCATTGACAATAACGGCACCGGCGGCTCCGCCTAAAGCCTGCATGAGTCTCATGGCAAAGAACACCTTGAAGTCAGTGGTGAGTGTTGCCCCGAGAGACGCCAGACTGAAGATGAGAGTTCCTAAAAGAATAATCTTTTTACGTCCGAGAGCATCGGAAACGGGACCATAGATAAGCTGACCAAAGGCGAATCCACCGAAGAATATGCTGACGGTAAGCTGCATGTCATTTATGGAGGTGTGCATTTCCCCGGCAATGCTGGTTAGAGACGGAAGATACATGTCCGTGGCAAGAGGAGCGAGACAGCTTGCAAAACACAGAATAAAAATGGTTCTGTAAAATTTAAAATCAGACATTGGATATACTCGGTTATGATGTTACTTCAGGAACTTCCGGCCGTACGTACGGAATCAGCGAATTTTAACGGATTTCCATGCTTTTTTAAAGCATCATGTCGGACAGGCACCGGTACAGACACGGCATCTGTTACAGCCGTGGATCCTTCCGGAGGTTACTTTTACCTCCTGTCCCCGGCTTCTTAATCTTCTGATTTCCTTTTGGGTTTCGGCCATGATTAACGGAGCTTCCGCAGGATCAACGGCCTTATCCCTGAAGACTGCCGGCTGACGTCGGGTTTTTCTCATGTTTACCTCGGCTGTAGTTTGATTAAGAGTGAAACAGAATGCAGTTCCGGAAGCGGGTTTTTGCTGCCGGTTTAAGCTGATACCTGATTTTTATTTTTCCGGCATGTACCGGAAAATCCTGATGAAACCGATAAAAAATTAAGCAGCAGCATGGTGCTATTATACTACTTTCCTGTTTATTCCATAATCGTTAAATTACCGCATGCAGAAGAACCCCGGTAACTGAAATGTCCACGCATGTTTATTCAACTTATGGGAGCATTACAAACACCGGGAATTTTTTGTATCACAGTGATATGTAGAGACCGCCGGTTACTGCTCTTCCTCTGTTCCGACAAAGAGGGCAAGACTGTCACGGACGTAGCACTTATAGGTACCATGCTTAGTGGCAAGTACCTTGCCGTAGGTTCCGGTGTCAAGCTCCCATAGATTAAATTCACTGTAGGTACCTAGGAAGAACATCTGATTGAGTGATTCATCCTCAATGATTCCCGGTTTTACAAAGCAGACACGGATCTTCAGATTGCCCTTACAGCCGTTGAAGCAGTAATGTTCAGACGGATCGTTGATGTCAGTAAGAGTGAAGCTTTCTACTTCAGGGAAGCAGTAGTAGCGTTCTTCAATAACGCTTCTGATACTGTAGAAATCAAACTTCTTTAGCGAATAACGTTCGAAGCATGGATCAATGTAGATCTTTCCGCGATATGGACGCCATGCTCTGATAATATTTGATTTAAGGAGTTCATCATTGCTTAATGATGAAACTTCTGAAGCCTTGACCTTGGAAGCCTTCTTTAAATCCTTCTTTTTTCTTTCAACATAATCCTCATCATTAGAGGTTAGAAGATCATCGTTGTAGTATTTCATATTTGATATAAAGTCCTATGTAATTAGCTAAACATTAAGCATTCGGACGATTCAGTTCATATGCCCGTATGTTGTGCCTGTGTTACGCAGCTGTATTTTTTTGTTATTCTGCTAAAAAACATCAGTTGCAGTCAGAATACGCCATTGAAGAGCGTAAGCTGCAGCCTTGACTGAAGGATAGCTGTTGTTTTTTTCTATCTTTCAGACATGTTCCGATATAATAGAGTTTTACCTCGCAAATTTCCATTGAATCAGTTGAAAACCCTTGCAAAATGCTTGTTTATTCACGCTATTGCCTGTTTCTGAGCTGATATTGTATATATCATAAACAATATCAGGGGCGTTTTTTTATAAATAAGGGGAACGCTGCCTGAAAAAATCCCCTGTATCAACCGCCCATGATGCAGATCGGCATGCAGGTATTGATAGCCTTAAGTCATTAGAATACAGGTCTGTATTTTTAATTACTTCTTCCACTGTCGCTACTTTTTTTATCCTCTGTGAAATCGAGGCATCCGGCAATGAAACGGTTGAGACCTTCGTTAAGAAGTGCTTTCGGGCAGGCGATATTAAGTCTGAGGAATTTTTCACCGCCTGGACCGTACTGTGTCCCTGAACTCAGTCTCAGATGGTATTTTCTTCTTAAAAAAGCAGCGAGCCGGTCACTGCCTTCCGTTATGGCGGAGACATTAATCCATAAGAGATAGGTGGCCTCATGACGGGTTACTGTGACTGAAGGAAGCTCTTTTTCTATGCGGCTGAACACCATCCTGGCGTTTTCATAAAGATAGTCTCGCAGTTCATCAAGCCAGACAGCACCATGGGTAAAGGCGGCAACTGCCGCCTGCACGGCGAAGGCATTTGGTTCAGCACATTCATCAGTATTCAGACCTCTTTCCGCCCTGTAGCGGAGACGCGGGTTCGGAATCATTACAGCAGCCGTGTTAAGCCCGGCAATATTAAAGGTTTTGCTTGGAGCCCAGCAGGATACGGATATGTCAGCACAGGTTTCATTTACTGAGGCAAAAGGAATGTATTCTCTGCCGGGAACGGTTAAATCGCAGTGGATTTCATCGGCAACCACAGTCACCCCGTGACGGTGACATAACTCACCGATACGGGCAAGATCCTCACGACTCCAGATTTTTCCGACAGGGTTGTGCGGATTGCAGAGAAACATCATGGTGCACTGAGGGTCAGATAAATCCTTCTCCAGTCTGTCGAAGTCGATTTCATAGCTGCCGTCATCCCTGCATACAAGAGGTGATTCGAGAACGAAACGCCCCTGATTGATGATGGAATTGTAGAAAATATTGTATACCGGAGTCTGAATAAGAACCTTCTCAGCCGGAGTGGTCAGTTTTCTGACAAGACTGGAGAGAGCAGGGACAACACCGGTGCAGAATACCAGTGAATTCTCAGGAGGCCGGTAACTGTGGCGTTTTTCCCACCAGCTGCTGTAAGCCTTATACCACTCCTCCGGAATGATACTGTATCCGAATATACCGTGCTGAGCCCTGCTAATAATTGCTTCTTTTATTTCAGGACAGACGGCAAAATCCATGTCTGCCACCCACATAGGCAGTTCGTCCGGATGTCTGAGTTCCCATTTCAGGGAATTGGTATTACGCCGGTCAATAACCCTGTCAAAGTCATAGCGGTATTTTTTCGGGCCGGTATTATCAGGATAACTGTTATCTGTTTTATCTTCTTTCATGGAAAACTCCTTTATTGTCTGTATTATCCGCTTCTATTACATTCCGTCCGGAAACGATGTATGTTCAGGACGGCGGGGCGTTCATATGTTTTTTATTTCCGGATTAATCCTTTTAAACTCCGGTAATTCTGAAATTACTTTTTGCATTAAAAGGATACTCTTCTGTGTCCGGGTAATCCTCCGGGATCCGCAGAATCAACCGGCAGACAGAAATTATATATAGAACTTAGTATCTATACAAGAATTGATGACTTCCATAGCTTGAGGAATAAGGAATCTGCTTTAAATGAATTTGATTTATAACTATTCATTGTTTGTGTATATAATCATTAGTTTGGTTGAATATTTATCCATGATTTTTTGCCGGTGTTTCTTTGGGGAGCCCTGAGAAAAAAACGTTGCATCCGGAACAGTATCTCTTATTTCATAAACATTTAATCACCTGTAAATCTTCCTATGATTTCTATCTGCACTTATTTTTTTGGTTAAAGTAATGTCTCTCTCTCAAAATTTTTTAGGAATTCCGGCTGCTTTTTTATAATTATTTCACGTCATTTATCCGAGGCATTAAGCCATTTTTTCCTTTGGAGTCTGGCGATAAAGATAAGTCCCCGGAAGCAGAGTTCAACAGCC
>OMYE01000115.1 GCA_900315145.1 uncultured Pseudomonadota bacterium
GTTATCTAAAAAGAGTAACATATTAATAAATACTCAGTATGGCATGGAAAAAAAGGTCTCAAAAGTGTTATATTTAGCATATTCCGGCTTGTGTGCATCCGGAATAAAAAATGAATAACGCCATTTATGATACACGGTCGTAACGCATATGAAAAAGACAGACGGCCTGTATTATTCTGACTATGGAACTACAATCCTCTTACATGAAAGATAGAATTAGGATAGAACATGCGTAAAATCTTGAATATTGCGGCTGTGGCGGTAAATACCACTCCGCTGGATACTGATAATAATCTTGAACTTATTTATCAGGCATATCAGAAGGCCGTTGATAACGGAGCTGATCTGGTTCTGACTCCGGAGCTGGCTGTTACCGGTTATGGTATGGAGGATATGTTTTATGTTTCCGAACTGATGCACGAGGTTCCGGTATTAATAAGAAAGCTGTCATCCAGACTTACTGAAAATACATATCTTGCCGTCGGTTTTCCTTATCTTGTTGACGGCGGTCAGCTCTATAATGCAGTTGCTCTGCTTACTAAAGATCGTGTTCTGGGGGTTGTATTTAAACAGCATCTTGCCAGAAGCGGTATTCATTATGAACCGAGATGGTTCAATCCATGGACTGCCGGCAGCCGTATAGAGGTTGATTTTGCCGGTGATAGAGTTCCGGCAGGTGACCTGGTATTTGTTGTTGACGGGGTTCGCATTGGTTTTGAAATCTGCGAGGATTCCTGGGTGGCAGACAGACCGGGACGTTCCTTATACAGAAGAAATACTGATGTTATTCTTAATCCTAGTGCTTCACATTTTGCCATCGGCAAGCAGCAGGAGCGTTCACATTTTATTATCGAAGGTTCAAGAACCTTCGGTACGGTATACGTATATGCCAACCTTTTAGGCTGTGAGGCCGGAAGAGCTGTTTATGACGGTGACTGTATGATAGCATCCGGAGGCCGTCTGGTGGCAGTAGGGGAGAGATTGAGTTTTACCCCGTACAGAATTCTCATGGCTACCTGTGATTTACGCCCTAACCGTAATCAGAGAGCCCAGTCAAGCATGCTGCTTGATGTGAAGGATGCCTATACGGATGACGTAATTTTTACCGAATGTAAATTTAAACCGGAGAATGATGCAACTCCGGTCTCAGCACCGATTGAATTAAAACCGGAAAATGAAGAGGAGGCAGTAACCCGTACAGTTGCTCTGGGACTCTGGGACTGGCTGAGAAAGACCCATACCGGCGGTTATGCTCTGAGTTTAAGCGGCGGAGCCGATTCAGCTCTCTGTGCCGCCATGGTTTACTATGCGATGGCTGAAGCAATGAATGCCAACGGTCCGGACAACTTCCTGAAAATCATGGCAGGATGCGGTCTGCGTTTTGCGGCAAAAGGAGATAAACAGTCCTACGAGGATTACCTCAGAGAAACGATTATGCCTAAGGTTCTGGTTACCCTGTATCAGGGATCACAGTATTCAGGTGATGTAACCTTTAACGCCGCCAAAGGTCTGGCAGAGGAAATAGGGGCCAGCCATTACCACTGGTCTATTGCCAACCTGGTTGATGAATATGTGCGTCTTGCCAACAGTCTTACCCCTGAAAAGCCAATGACCTGGGAGACTGATGACCTGGCACTTCAGAATATTCAGGCAAGAGTCCGCTCTCCGGGAATATGGCTTCTGGCAAACAGGGAGAACAAGCTGCTGATTGCCACTTCAAATCTTTCCGAGGCATCTGTAGGCTACTGCACCATGGACGGTGACACCTCCGGTGTTATATCTCCTATAGGCGGTATCAGCAAATCAAGAGTTCTGAAGATTAATCGCTATATTATGAATGAAGGGCTGGTGATTCTTGAAAACACTCTCTATCATTCAGATAAATTAAAGCTGGCCTCAATGGCTGCCATTGTAGCCCAGGCTCCGACTGCCGAACTCCGTCCGGTAGAGCAGACTGATGAAGGGGATTTGATGCCTTATCCTCTGCTTGATGAAATCCGCAGTCTCACTCAGACCGGAAATCTCACGCCGAAGGAGGTGTTCATAGAGTTATGCCGCAGTTCCTTTGCGGAAAACATGAGCAGGCAGACTCTGCTTAATTATGTGCGCCGTTATTACAGACTGTATACCAGAAACCAGTGGAAACGTGAACGTATTGCTGCTGCCTTCCATATTGAAAGAGACAGTGCTGATCCGAAGACATTCAGACGTTTCCCTATTCTGTCATCAGCTCTCAGCAGAGAAATTGCCGCTCTTAATACTTATGCCGCAGGAATCGGTTTAGAATAAGATCCTGATGATATTTATTGTTCAGTAAGCAAAAATGCACCTGAACAAGGTAAATGAATAAAAAACTGGCTGGAGCAGTTGAAGGATAAAAAAATCCTGCAGAAATCAGCCAGATATAAAGTAAAGCGCTATAAAGAACTGGTAGCTGATGCCACCAGTTCTTTCATCTCTAAAAGCTCTCTATAGAAGCTCTTCTTATCAGAATTATCCAGAACAGTAAAATCTCTCCATATTTTATGATTCTGACTCTTATATGGTAATATTAACAACTAACACCTGTATTTTGTGTGTTATCTCTAATGATTAAAACAAAATATTTGATAGAGATCTTGTTAATGATTATCCTTGCCAGACCGATAAAATGTTAAATTTTTGTTAATATTTTTTCTTAATATCAATCATTCATTATCGTAAAAGGGGAATTGTATGGCGGAGAAATTACTACAAACAGAGGCAGTGCACTCACTGCTCAATCAGAACAAAACAATTAACTATTCATTATGGAACTCTTATCCCGGTAAAAAAACAAAACTGATATGTTCACTTCTTGCCGGAGCTCTGCTGGTTGCTTTAGCATGCACTGTATTCGTTCTTTACGGCTCATTTCCCGGACTCTATAACAGTTTTACCGGCAAATTACCATCAGGTTTTTCCGACGGTTCAGGAAAAGTTGTAAAGGTTATAAATAACAGCAAAAATCCTGACAGTATCAGAACTGATGACGATCTTACAAAAAAAATCTCATGTCTTGCTCTTGTTGATATTGACCATGAAACCACTGCAATTCCGGCCGACAGAACATGGTTAACTGATATTGCATGTGACGTAAAGGAAGGGGAAATTTTGAATTTTGCTTATCGCACCGACAAGGCTCAAACATTTACGGAAGAACTCCAGTCTGACGCGATTATGTATGCCACATACCAGTCAAATATATTTCCTAAAGACAGACTGAGTGCAAAACAGAAAAGCTTCCATAAGAACATTCTGTTTCTGACAGTAGCAATTATTATTATCCTGCTCGGAATTGCCTACCGCCTTATAAAAGAAATATCCGCCAGGGCAAATTTGAAAAAATACACTCCAATCACTCTGCATCTCAGACGGTTGAATGAAGAAGATTTCCGTCTGGTAAACGAGCTGGCCTCACAGGAATTTACAAAGTATGTGAACCGTACTCTGGCTATGAAGTACCTTAAAAACGGAACTGACGGAAGCATGCGTCAATGTTCCTTTGCCGGTAAATCATATGTTTCTTTCTGTTACGCTGTAACCAAAGTGGAACTTAAGGAAATCGGTGGTAAGGACACAGGCGACGTAACGGATAATCCGGAAGACTCCATACTTTTCTATGGTCCTTGGATTGAGGAAGGAAAGGAACCGGCACCGTCCATAGAAATTATTTTCTACGATAACAAAGCCTCAGATTATCTTATCGTTAACAACAACTAATTTTCAGCATCAGGGTAATCAGTCCTGACTGATTACCCGATCCAAAAGTCCGGAAATAATGCAGTGTACCTTGGAGTTCTTTTCAACTTATAATGGGTACGCAATGATTTCCGGACTTTTGACGTTTTATGTACTGCTTATTTGTGACAAAAAAAATGATTTGACCTGTATCATATCATTCCTCTTTGATATCGTTATAACCGGCATTTCGGATTCCTTTGGTTATTTTGATTCTTCTGGTATAGAAAGGCAGGAATGCAAGCAAGAAAGAAAGGCATAATCTCAGCCTTATCAGGCCTTTCCCATATAAAAAACTTTGTTAATGTTTCAGTGTGTGTTTTGAAGAACAGTTGTCATTATCAGAGGCTTCGATGACCGTTTTTCTTTCTGGAACATAAATACAGACTGTTTTTAATTCGTGCGGCTTATAATACATGAATTTTAGCCGGCAGCCAGAAGAGTCTACAAAGTAGTGAAATTCATGACGGATGATATGATACTTAATTTATATTGAGATATCTCATGTAATTTAAAGGTTTCACCGTACAATAATTACGGAAAATGGAATATACTCTCCGGGAGAATACTGCAATGGAGTAATGCGGTTTTTCCGGTGCTCCGGCCTGCAGCTTTATCATGTCTTTTTATTATTTTATGCTGTCGCAGAAGTTCCAGAAAATTACAGCTTTCAGATACTGTCCGGCAGTATTTGTCTGCATCTACTGCAGACATGGATTATATTCAGTATATTTGATTTTAAGATTTCAAGATGTTCAGAAAATTTATTAAATCGTTAAACTGCGTTATGTCTAAAGGTAAATGCCTGATCTCAACTACTGAAAACGCAGGTCGCCGGGTGGCTGGTCTCACTGTTCTCGGCAGTATGGTTATGCTGTCAGGATGTGCAGCAGCAACCTTGGCTCTGGTTAATCTTACCGGTAATCCGGATATGAAAAAAATAGAAAATGCCAGAGCAGCTGGATATGCGCTGCAGATGAATGTCGTTAACAGCGATCTTATGTCAGATGCGGATTTTAATGCTCCGGGACTGCAGACCGGCTTCAGTATATTAAAAACTTCAAATTATCTGGTCATGGATGCCGCGAGAGTTACGGATAAGAAAAAAACACTTATCAGAGTCAGAGTTATTGAAATGCCTGCTGATAATCTCTATGCCTTTGAATATGCAGTTCCTGCTGAAAAGAATACTTATGTAAAGAAGGCGTACAGCTTCAGTTCAGAAAAGGAGTTGAGCAGGGCTCTCGGTATCACTGATTTCTATAGTATTAAATCTCTCACGGATTATCTGCTTTCCGTAAAAGATGACGGATGCTCAACAGTGAGAGAGAATGACTACAAGGGGCTGATCCTGCTTGAAGAATGCTCCGGCAGTGATTTTTCCTACAAGGTGACTGATTTTGCCAACTTTGATAACGGTTTTGTATTTCCTAAGACCTTCAGTTACAGGGGGTATAACGGCAGAACATACAATTATGAAGTAACCAGTGTAAAGAATATCAACTCCAAGAAGATTAATACGTCGAACAGGCTGATGAAAAACGTAGCTGTTGAATTCAAGGAAAGAATAAGAAACGGTGAGGTGGAAAGAGCTGACGGCAGTGATTTATCTGATATCTGGATGGAGCTTCAGCATACACCTGATATTGAGAGTGTTGAAGGTAAAACAGGTTCAGCAGGAACAAAGAAAAAATAAGTATTTCCATACCTTATGTGTCATGCTGTATCCGTGATGTTTTTTTTATTTACATCGTGAGCAGCTGTGGCACATAAGGTTGTGTTTTATATTTGCCTATGCAGTCAGTATGAATATTGTTGAAAATGCTTATGTCTGACTTTTTGCAGCCTTTCGTCTGCCTCCGGCCGTTGTGGCTGTTTTTCCGGCAGGCGCTCTGCGTCTTCCGGTTCCTGTTCCGGTTTTTCCGGCTGCTGCTCCGGTTCTTTTTCTATATGTCCTGCCGGTTTTTCCGGTTGCCGGTGCTGATTCCTTGGTGCTGGCCTCAATATGTATCGGTATATTGCGGTTTTCGTTAATGATATTAATAATCCAGCTGCTGATATGCTCCATGAAGCGTTCGTAATTCATACTGCCGCTGGCAATCATTTCCAGTCCCTTTTCCCATCTTGCCGTAACCCCGACATCTTTGATGGCCTTCGGCAGAGCATGAATCATAGAGGTCCCTTTTTCTGTCAATATCGGCTCTCGTTGCCGGGGTTCCAAGTCCGTCTGTTTCCTTGAGGATCTTTTTGTCATCCGGGTCGGTAACGTAGCGGGATATATTCTCCATGGCTCCGAGCAGGGTTGCTTCTGTGAATGGAGAAGGTGGGGAGGTGGTTTCGACAGAAGGGATCAGCTGAAGAAGTTCATGAACATCTCCTATTTGCGTAATCGGGAGTGATTTATTGATTTCCTCTCCTGAATCCTGAGTGTTATCCCCGTTTTCATTCTTTTTATCAGTTTTTTTGTAGTCAGCCATTTCACCGTCATCATTCTGACTGCCGTCAGACGGCTTAGTGTAAAGTTCCTTCCATCCCGGGGAGACAAGTTCCGAGGCTTTTGCCTTAAAGCATTCTCCTATGGCATCCAGTTCAATGGTT
>OMYE01000067.1 GCA_900315145.1 uncultured Pseudomonadota bacterium
ACTCCTTACCACTGACGCTCCGCTTATTGCCTCTGTACGGTATCTCATCCTTAACGACTGCTTTGAAGTCTTAATAAAAAAACATCCTGAATACAGTGTCCAGAAAAAATATCTCTATGTAATAAAAGATCTTGTAAACACTTATCTGGCTACTTTTTCAGATAACGGTACCGGAAGTTACGGTAACGACAGTGACAATAATAAATACATCGCCCTGATTTTCACAAACATTCTGCTGCATCATAAAAAAATTCTTGTTAAAAACGAGCTTTTTAATAATGCCGGGGAATTTCTTAATTATCTGCAGCAGAAGAATGCGACCGAGCCGATGAACTTTATCCTCTACTGCAATACTAGTGCACATGATCTCAAAAGAGCCATGTTTTTTATTCCGGAGAATGAATCGGGAGAATTAAAAAAACTGCTGCCGTGGCTTCTTCCGGAAGAGGAATCAGCCGCATTATACCCGGTTCATTTTGATTATTACTATTTTAAAAGTCACAGTGATGCCTGCAGCTTTCTAAACAATCTGATAAGCGGGGATATCCGGCTGTCTGAGACGGAAAACAGCTCTGAAGAAGCAGATGCTGAAAACCGGCAGTCACGTATAAATAACTTCAAAATCAAATACAAAGATTTTATAAAACAGCACCTGCCGGCCATCGAGGAACTGATGGAAATTAAACGGCAGACAGGTATCACCGTCAATCCTTTTATGCCTGCTGACATCTCTGCCGGAGAAACAGTCTCCTTCGGGAGATATGAAAACCTGCCGATAGAATGGCGGGTACTGCACGTTGATAAAGATAACAGCCGGGCACTGCTCATATCCGAAAATATTCTCACCCGCCGGCGGTACGGCAGCCATGCAGATCCCCTCAGACAATCAGGTGTCATTATCGTACTCGTGTTTTTTTTCCTGCTCATTGCCCAGCAGATACCGGTGAAGTATCTACTGGATTTTTTTACCTATGTTTATCGAAATATACAAGAGAATGGACATGAAGTACTGTGGAGCTTTTTGATACATATTTTTGTCATTATTCTCTTCATTCTTATATTGTATGATATATATATAAACTTTATTTATGATGATATCAGCTGGAGCAACTCAAAAATCAGAGAATGGCTGAATTCAAAATTTATGAATAATGCATTCGACCGGAATGAACTCCAGTATATTATCGATAATACAGTCAGTCCTACCATCATTAATGTTGAAATTACCAAGGCTAAGCGCAAACAGAAAATTAACTTTCAGTATGAAGATAAAGTATTCCTTTTAGGTAGGGATGAATTAGAATATTTCAGTAAGATAATTACCCTTCAGGAATCCGGAGAATCAGGTGCATCAGACAATGATGATACCACTTACTGGCTGAGTTATCCCCTCGAGTTGCTGATAAATACGGTAAGATTACTCGCAGGTCATGGAGAAGGACCTCAGGAGTAAGACCGGCAATATGGGTTCACATGTAATAGTTCCATATTCTGTAAAGACAGTATACCGGAAATATTAAAGGTTACTTTTTAATTAAAAGGAATAAAATATCCTTTCCCGGCAGAACAGTTCACCTGCCGTGATAAAACTGACAGGAATAATAAAAAAGAAGATTTCGATTAAAACAGAAACGGAAAAACATAATATACAAAAATAATTCGGGATACTTTTTATGACAAGTAAAACACTTATAAATACAGACGGCTTTTCTTTTTCCCGCAAGCTAAAAACATCTGTTAACCGGGAGAATGAAAGTGTTTCTGTAAAATTTTCCTGTGGTGATATCGTCGATAACAGGTACCGGATTATTAAAAAAATCAGCCAGTCCACCGGTGAGGCGGATATCTATAAGGTACAGGATCTGCAGAACAGCAATGCCATCATGGTTTTAAAGATTTTCCGTCGTCGCGATGCCATCAAGGATGAAGTTATATCACGACTTCTATCTCTGAGATCTCCTTTTGTGGCCGCCTTTTCCGCAAGTGGCAGTATAAACGGTTTAACCTACATAATAATGCCTTTTTACGGCAAGGGAAGTCTCGCCTCCTATATCGAACAGGGAGTTACCTTCTCCGCGGAGGAAATAAAATCACTGATTCTGCCTTCAGTTCTCGAAGGCCTGAAGGCTATTCATGATCTGGGAATCATTCATAAGGATTTAAAGCCCGGCAATATGATGATCTCCGATGATGAATCCCGTATCGTGCTCATTGACTTCGGTATCAGCTCGGTTGCCGATAGCTCCACCATGGTGGTCACCCAGACCGGCAAGTCACCTTTCTATTCCGCGCCGGAAACCACCACCGGTCTTTTCTGGACGGGGTCTGACTACTACTCTCTCGGTATCTCTCTATATGAGCTCTATACGGGTACCACCCCGTATCAGAATGCCGATATAGAAAATGTTGCCATTTATGCTCAGGCTCAGCGTATCCCTTTTCCTGATGATTTTGATGCTGAGCTTAAGGATCTGATAGAAGGACTTACCTATAAGGATATCTCCAACAGAAATGATCCCGAAAATCCCAACCGTCGCTGGGAATATAAGGAAGTCACCGCCTGGCTTAACGGCGAGAAACCGCCGGTTCCCGGACAGAACATTGAGGAACCGTCTGATGACATTATCATTCCGTACTCATTCAAAGGCCGTAATTATTATTCCCGGAAGGAACTGGTACAGGCTCTTTTAAACTCCTGGGAAGACGGCAAAAAAGAGGTTTTCCGGGGATTTTTAGCCAGACACTTTGAACTTACTGACAATAAAATCGGCCAGCTCCTATGCAGGACAGCAGATTTGGAATTATCCACGACCGACCAAGAGGACATTGATAAAGATGCCTCTTTCTTTAAACTGATGTATGAACTGGAACCGGATATTGAACCACTTATCTGGAAAGGGGAAAAATTCGACAGTTTCACCTCCTATGTCAGAACTCTCACCAATTTTCTTACAACCGACTTCGAGCTGCTGTCATCAGTAAAGGTTCTTCTTGACAATAACGGCTTTAAATCATTTCTGAAAAACAAGCCTGATTTTGCTGATTACGAAAAGAAACTTGATCGTGCCGGAGAATCCATTAACCTTTACCTTAAAAATATAATCACAACATTTACTGGCAAAGAAGTACAGGAAGAAAACGGAACTGAAAAGGAATTAATGGAAAATAATATAACAACTGACTCCCTGTATGAATCTGATTCAGACAAAGAAACAGCAGATGAAGACAATGACAGAATTTTTGCACTTATATTCGTCAACTGTATTCTTGGCACTGAAATGCTTATTTTTGACCGTCATCTGTTTAACTCAACAGCGGAATTCAATGAATATTACATAAAAAAATACGTTGGCGACTCCAGCAAATTCAACATTTTCTGTCATAACAACAAAGAAAAAATCCGTAAAATCCGTATTGTGGCGGATTCACTTAATCCCGGCAGCGGGGAGAAAATTTTTCCATGGATGTCCAGCCGGGGAATGACGGTCAGGAGATTTTTCCCGTTATGGTTGGCGATTTCTTTTTCCGGAATATCACAGAGGCAAAATCTTTCTACAACTATCTGAAAAAATATAACCTGAAACTGTATGGGAAATTTGTAACGGCATACAGAGATTACGTCAGAAAGCATTACATCAGCAGCAAGGATCTGGAATGGCAGGATTTGGAAAACATAATAAATAAAACCGGAATAACCATCAACCCCCGGTTCAATGATACAGATAAGGTATCCGTCGGAGACTGTATTAAGCTCGGGCATTATAAGGACAACAACAGAGAAAGCCATATGATGGAATGGATTGTTCTGCACGTGGATGAAACCGCCGGCAAAGCTCTGGTACTTTCCAAGGATATTATCGGATACAGCCGTTTTACCAGGCCTTATGATCTTACATCAATAGTAGTCACTTTATTTTTGGCAGTAACAATGCTCATATTATGCTTTGTAATGTTTTCAATGCTCTTCAATGGAAACGGAATTGCCCTGGCATTTACAATCTGTTTCCTTCTGGGATTTTATTATCTGACAGTTTTTATATCCTTACCGGCCGAATGGCGCAGCTCAAAAATAAGGAAATGGCTGAACTCCAGTTTCTTTAACAGAGTTTTCTCTAAAAGTGAACAGTATTATATCCGGGAGACAGCCTTGTCCTCCGTGCCGACACTAGCTACACCGGATGAGCTGAAGACAACTCCTAAAGATCCGGTATTTATTTTAAGCCACGATGAATTCAGCTACTGTCTCAGGACAATTAGAAAAGCTCCGGGTGATATCAGAGATATTTCCTTCGGCATAAGGAAAAAAAGAAATGATTACGTATACTGGCTGCGACCGACATTACAGCTCAATACTCTTTATATTTTTATGAGAGGCAATGCTGATTACGACGGTCAGATACGGATGCCCGTAGTCGACATGTTTAAATGCATAGTTACTCGGGATGTGTACAGACGGACTCACGGCATCCGCCCTGCCTTATGGATATCTATCTAACCTGACTAATAAACAAACTATAGTGACAGTAACCCGTAACTTTTTACCCGGTATTTCCCAACGAAAGAGGATTTGTAATAATGGATAGCTGCAGAACAAAGCTTCAGCCGGAAGGATTTTTTCCCGGAAATTAAAAACCGTAATCAATAATGACGCTGACGGTGATTTCCGCATATTTGCCGACGGCGATATTATTGATGAAAGATATCAGGTACTGCACATCATTAATCAGGTTTCCGGTGAGGCTGTTCTCTATAAGGTTCTTGATCTCCGTAACAATGATGAAATCAAAGTTCTGAAAATGTACCGCCGGAAGGATGCGGTAAAACCGGAGGTGCTTGAATGTCTGTCCTCGCTGAAATCCCCTTTTGTCGCCGGAATTTCCCGTACCGGTCAGGTAAACGGACTTACCTATATCATCATGCCGTTTTACAGTAACGGCAGTCTGGCAGCAGTACTCGAAAAAAATATCAGATTTACCGAGGATGAGATTAAAACAGTCATTCTTCCTTCCATCATTGAAGGATTAAAGGCAATTCATGATTCCGGAATTATTCATAAGGATCTCAAGCCGGCAATATGATGATATCGGATGACGGCTCCAGAGTGGTACTTATCGATTTCGGTATCAACTCCGTCTCCGGAGGATCCACCATGATTATTACCCATACAGGCAGATCACCGTTTTATTCTGCACCGGAAACATCCACCGGTATCTTCTGGACCGGTTCAGACTACTATTCTCTCGGGATTTCTCTTTATGAGCTTTACACAGGCACCACCCCGTTTCAAAATGCCGGAATTGATGATGTGACCCGTTATGCCTGTTCAGAAAAAATCCCCTATCCCGATAATTTCGATGAAGATCTTAAAGACCTGATTACCGGTCTTACCTACAAAGACATCTCCAACAGAAACGATGAAGGTAATCCCGACAGAAGGTGGCAGTACCGTGAGGTCTGTGCCTGGCTAAGCGGAAAGAAACCGCCGGTTCCCGGTTCCGGCTCAGGAGCCGGAACAGCCGAAGCAATGGTTCCATTCATCTTTAAAGATCAGAAATATTATAAGCTTCGGGATATCGCCGAAGCCATGCTGAATTCATGGGATAAAGGCAAAAAGGAGGTATTCCGCGGTTTTCTCACCAAATACTGCGAGCTTACTGACCGGAAAGAAGCTTTATCTCTCTGCAACGAGGCGGAACAGGAATTCAGCAAAGACGGTGCTCTGGATGACTTTCTGTTTTTTAAGCTTATGTACGGCATTGCCCCGGAAATCAGGGAATTCTACTGGAAGGACTGCCATTCGGATAATCTGGACAATTTCGTAGCCGACCTTACTGACGCCGTCAGAAAAAACAGACCGATGGCTAAAACAGCAGCCAGGCTTTTTACCATGAGATACATAGACAGTTATATCAGCAATCAGCCTGATGCAGAGATGTTAATACCGGCACTTCATAAAGCCTGGGAAAAAACCGAAACCTGTATCAGGAAATTTCATATAAAACATGATTACCCGTTTATCACCAGTATTTTTATCAATATTACTTTTCATAAACAGATAATCGTCTTCGATAGAAAAAGCTTTATCGATATCGACAGTTTTATAAAATACCTCTGCTTCAGAAACAATGACGGCAATACTAAAATCACTACATTAACCAGAAAACAGCGTGAACTGTTGTTGAGATTATCTTTCTCGTTGAATGATGAAGACCTTAAGGAATTAAAGCTTAAAACCCAGAAATACGGCATAACTCTTTTTTAACCTGAATCAGGTCATTAATCCTGATTTTAAAGTGAGGCCGGAAGTCGGCTGAAATATTCTGTCTGCAATCTGCATCATCCCTGCTTAATGATACCGGAGATGCCGGAATAAAAAACTACGGTATTTATCCGTTATAAGAAGCCCGCCTTAAGGTATAGCTGACCGGGTATTGTGCGCAGTATATTGCCATGCGTACAAGCTTGTAATAATATAAACGGCAGGTGCTTACTGCAGACAGTATACATAATATCTTACAATAACAATAATTAACCGGGATAATTCTCCATGGGTGACAAAACTATTATCAACTCCGGTACTTCCGGCTTTTCCCAGAAATTAAAAACCAGAATAAACAATGTGGCCGGAACCAGAATCACCAGATTTACCAGCGGTGATGTTATTGACGGCAGATACAGAGTTATCTCCAGAATAAGTCAGACCACCGGAGAAGCCGACATATACAAGGTCACGGATCTTCAGAGCAGCGATGCAGTCATGGTTCTGAAGCTCTTTCGCCGGAAGGATGCCATCAAGGATGAGGTTTTACACAGACTCCTTTCCCTCGATTCACCTTATGTGGCCGCATTCAGAGCGAGCGGCAGAATATCAGGGCTCACCTATATTATCATGCCTTTCTACGGTAAAGGAAGCCTCGCCTCCTTTATTGAACAGGGAATTCGGTTTACCGCTGAGGAAATCAAAACCTTTATTCTTCCTTCTGTTCTGGAGGGCTTGAAGGCTATTCATGATCTGGGAATCATTCATAAGGATTTAAAGCCCGGCAATATGATGATTTCCGATGATGAATCCCATATCGTGCTCATTGACTTCGGTATCAGCTCGGTTGCCGACAGCTCCACCATGGTGGTCACCCAGACCGGTAAATCCCCTTTCTATTCCGCGCCGGAAACCACTACCGGTCTTTTCTGGACCGGCTCCGACTATTACTCTCTCGGTATCTCGCTCTACGAACTTTATACAGGAACCACCCCGTATCAGAATGCCGGTATTGAGAATGTTGCCATTTATGCCCAGGCTCAGCGTATCCCTTTCCCTGACGATTTTGATGCCGGGCTTAAGGATCTGATAGAAGGACTCACCTATAAGGATATCTCCAACAGAAACGACGGGGATAATCCCAACCGGCGCTGGGGATATCAGGAGGTTAACGCCTGGATTAACGGCGAAAAGCCGCCGGTTCCCGGACATACTACAGTCACCACCGGAAAAATTCTGCCGTACATTTTTAATAACCGGAAGTACTTTTCTCTAAAAGAGCTGATTGAAGATTTTCTGGATAAATGGGAGGACGGTAAAAAGGAGGTGTTCCGCGGTTTTCTCAGCAGATACTTTGCCATAACTGGTAACAGTACCGCCCATGCGCTCACCATGGAGGCTGAACACGATTTCAATGATCATCCTGAATACGCAGACGCCATCTACTTTAAACTGATGTATACCATCTCACCGGAACCTATTAATGGTATTTACTGGCATGGCGTAAAATATGAATCCCTGGAGGAATATGCCCGGAATGTCAGGGAGGCGGCTCTTAATAATAATTTAACGCTATGCGCCTCTGTATATGAACTCTTCAGAGATAAGGCTATATACAGTTATAAAGGAGAAAGTACCGAACAGGCAGAGCTTCTTCTGAAAATATTTGAAAAAATAAATGCCGGGATTGAACGTTATGTTAATGAGGCAACTCCTCCAGACAGTATTCAGCTTTCTCTTATTTTTACCAATACTGTTTTCAATGAAAGCCGTATTTATTATCCGGGGAAATTCTTTGACTCCTTCGAGGATTATCAGAACTATTTTTTAAACCTTAAATCCAGTGATACCCTGGATTACATCCGTTTCTGTCATCATAATTATCAGGATTTAAAAAATACCGCCCTGAGCCTTTCAATAGAAAATTTTCAGAAATTAAAAGAAATCATGCCGGTTCTCTACACTGATCCGGAAAAAGACGAATTACACATGGTCTATTTTGATAATTACGTCTTCCGGAATCTGCGCGAGGCATATGACTACAACAACCGGCTTCTCATCAACCGCCAGAAAACCGACAGTAGTGAAGCGGATGTTAATGAATATAAGAATTTCAACACCCTGTACAGAGAATATCAGAGCAGACTTCAAAGCAACCATCAGAGCAATCTTCAGAAAGGTATTCAAAGCAACCGTGTCAGTTCTTCTGAAAAAAGTACTTCAGCCTCAAGCTGTATGTATATTCAGGGATGCATGGATGTGGGGGAACAGGTGACATTCGGGGTAAATAGGGAAAATCTTCAACCTATGAAATGGGTGGTACTCGATGTGGATCATAATAAAGGCCGGGCACTTCTGCTGTCGCTTTACGCCATCGGAGAGGACAGTTTTTCCCAGTCGAAAAGGTCTCTGTTTAACCGGATCCTGATGTATGCCGTTATTTTTTCACCGGTATGCAGTTTCTTCGCCTTAATGATTATCTGTATTACCGTTATTCTGTTTAACATTCCGTTCGAACAGGGACTGACAATCCTCCGGTGGACGATGAGAGTACTGTTTTTCATCGAATATCTCATAGATTATCTCTTAAATCTCATTACTGATGCAGTCGCCGCCATGCTTTTTGCCATTGCAGCTCACTTCGTAGCAGCCTGGGAGGCCTGGAGAAGACTACGGACGGATTCCGTCCCTTTATCCACGGGTTCTGAAAAGGCTACCTGGAAAAACTCATTTTTGCGGGGATGGCTGAACAATGTTTTTTTACAGGATACATTTGCTGAAGCGGAACAGAAACTCATCCTTACACATAACGTCAATGAACCGGGATTATTTAACAGCACCGCTGACAAGGTTTTTCTGCTTAGTGAGGACGAAGTCAGAGAATATCTGAACCCGGCATCTAATGAACATTTAGCGGCATATCTTAACTGCGGAATTGATGAGGCTCATCAGGATTATAGCGTATCCTGGTGGCTGCGTTCACCTTTAAAAAGGATGGGCAGAGTTGATCTTGCTGCCACTGTAGACGGTAACGGGGAAATTAAAATGAGAGGATCCTCCGTCACCGGAGTTTACGTAAGACCGGCTGTATGGGTGAATATTTAAATATTAAAAACTTGGCAATAGCGTAGAACAGCGTAATTAATGAAGGCCGGCACGCCGGGGGGTGAGCAAAAACGAGGAGTACTGCCGGTACTTTGTATTGAACTGTACTGATTTTATATGATATCCGTTGCTTTTACCGGGATATAAAAAGAATATAATAACTGTATATACTCTATTCACAAAAAATATAATCATTTCAGAGACAGACTTTATGTCTAAAGAAACAGAAGTAAACAACAATAATTCATTCTTTCTAAAGAAACTGAAGACAGTTATCAACACGGATGGCGGGCATACCATGGTTATGTTCAACGACGGTGATGTCATTGACAGCAAATACCGGGTTCTCCATAAAATCAGTCAGTCCTCCGGTGAAGCCGATATATACAAGGTTCAGGATATCCGTAATCACGACGTGATTAAGGTTTTAAAACTGTTTCGCCGTAAAAATGCCATCAAGTCCGGGGTCATCACCAGACTTCTAGCCTTAAGATCCCCTTATGTTGCCGAATTCTCCGATAGCGGCAGTGTTGACGGCCATACCTACATTGTTATACCGTTCTACGGCAAGGGAAGTCTCGGAGCTTTTATCAGTCAGGGTGTGAAATTTACCGCCGAAGAAATCCGCACCCTTATTCTGCCTTCAGTCCTTGAAGGTCTCAAGGCCATCCATGATGCCGGAATACTCCATAAGGATCTCAAGCCTGACAATATGATGATAGCCGATGACGAATCACATATCGTCCTTATCGACTTCGGTATCAGCTCGGTTGCCGACGGTTCCACCATAGTGGTCACCCAGACCGGTAAATCCCCCTTCTATTCCGCTCCGGAAACCTCAACCGGTATCTTCTGGACCGGTACTACTCTCTCGGTATTTCCCTCTATGAGCTATACACCGGCTTCACTCCATACCAGAATGCCGGTATCGAGAATATAGCCCTCTATGCCCAGACCCAGCGCATCCCTTTCCCTGATGATTTTGATGCAGATCTTAAAGATCTTATCGAGGGGCTCACCTATAAGGATATCTCCAACAGAAACGACGGGGATAATCCCAACCGGCGCTGGGAATACCCGGAAGTCACCGCCTGGCTCCGTGGAGAAAAGCCACCGAAGCCACCGGTTCCAGGCAGAAATACGGCTCCGGGAAATGACAAGGCTATAGTTCCTTACGTATTTAAGCAGCAGAAGTACTTCTCACATCCCGAAATCGCCACAGCACTTTTAACAAACTGGCAGGATGGTAAAAAGGAGGTGTTCCGCGGTTTTCTCGGCAGGTATTTTGAAACAACTGAAGATACTAAGGCCTTGGCACTCTGTCACGAGGCGGAAAGACTGTTCAACCGCTCCGGCAGTAATTCCGACGTCATATTCTTTAAACTTATGTATAGTCTTGCTCCGGAAATTAAGGAGTTTTACTGGCAGAACAACTCTTTTTCCAATGTCGAGGAACTGGCAAAAAAAGTAAAAATGATGCTCGCCACAGAGCAGAATATCACCATACCTGTTCAGACACTGCTCCGGGACGGTATTCTTGAAAAGTACGCAGAATGCGTCAGCGAAGGCAAGATTATAAAAGCCAAAATAAAAAAAATAAATCTCCAGCTTGCCAAAGTACCGGAACTTGAAAAGAGCAGTTTTTTTGAAAAGCATCTCGCCGTCATTTTTACCAATACTTTTCTTGACGAAAATAAGATTCTGTTCGACAACCGGCTGTTCTACGAAGAAGATGACATCATCAAATACCTGAAAAGAATGCATGACCGGGATCTGGTATCCTTTGTTAATTACTGTCATGATTCCATTACCGAACTGAAAAACATCTTCTGGATGCTTTCAGAAGAAGGCAGACGTAAATTCAGGGATTTTCTGCCTCTTACTCATCAGGAGAAGGCGCAAACCGGCAGCTCCTCCGTATTTCAGATTGACAACTACTTTTTTCAGAATCTTGAAGAGGCAGGAGTCTACTTTGCCGGCCTCAGAGAACTGAAAAACAGACGTACCGACGATAAAGAGCTTCAAACAAGGTTCCTGGACTTTCATGAAAAATACAGAACCTACCTCAGAAACCTCAATCTTTCTCCGCAAAAACTCAAGGAGCTTGAAAAGACCACCGGCTTAAAGTCCAATCCGTACATCACCGGAGAACCTGTAGTCGGACAGCGGATAAAGTTCGGCAGCGGCCGGCCGGGAAAAGAAATACTTGAATGGACTGTTCTCAAAATAGACAGGGAGAACGGCAGAGCTCTTCTGCTCTCAAGAGATATCCTCGACTATCGCCCGTTCACCACTGAAAATCACCTGTTTCCTGTCAAACTGAAAAATATTAGAAGAATATTATATATCATAGCTTTTTACCCGTTAATTGCAGTGCTGTTATCTGTTATTGTTCTGTTTGCTATGGCTACCCAGCGCCCACATCTCGAGTATGAAGATTTACTTATATCCCTAATCCGCTTTATCTGGCTGCCGTTCAGAAGCTTCGTGTCTTTATTCAAAGATGATAATTATACTGAAGTACGAGTATCATTTATTCTGATATGTGCTCACGTTATCATCTATCTTCAGGAACTAAAATTCAGAATAATCCGGAGAGTGATTGACCGGCTTATTGCCAGATATGAAGAAATAAATGTCGTATCCTGGAGAAAATCAGAGATACGGACTTGGCTTAACGGAAGTTTTTTAAAAGAGAATTTTACCGAAAATGAAATCCGGTATATTTTCAAAAGTAAGCAGACAGCCCCCGGCATGTTTAACAGCACCACCGACAGAATTTTTCTCCTTAGTATTGATGAACTCAACAGATTCTCGAGAATCTGTTTTGGAAAGGATACCACCAGGAGAACGTACAGATACAGGAGTGCGGGTGTAGATACGTGCTGGTGGCTCCGGGAACCGGCAGGCAAAAGATCAGCTCCTGCAGTATCAGCTGATGGAGAAATATGCGAGGATGTCCCTTTCTACGTAAAATGCGGTGTAAGAGCCGCCATGTGGATTGAGCTCTAAAATCGTACACACGAGAGCTTTAAAGCAGCCCTCGCCTTCTGCGAAAAAAAATAAAATTAAAAATAATTTTTCAAAGCGGCTTTTTATTAAGTAATCTCCGTAAGGCTCCGGTCATTACTTTAAACCTGCATCATAACCAAAAATATACCGTGAAATTATTGTATAATAGCGACAGTAAACATCATACCGGCTCTTTTCCGGAAGCGAAATGAATAAGGCAGAGGCATAACCAGAACCTTTACTCATATCAGCAGTCCGGAGAATAACCGGTTATCCTTTTTTCATTAATACATATAACGGACAATTCCATGAAAAAAAATGACCCAAGTCTCTATGCTCCTGTTGAATGGCGGGATCTGACCGGCAACTTCATGTTTGAAGATATTCTTTATCATAAATCAAAGGACGGTATTGCCAAAATTACCATTAACCGTCCGCGGGTAAGAAATGCGTTCAGACCGAAAACTGTTATTGAAATGGAAAAGGCTCTGGCTGACGCCAGATTCGATGCCGATATAGGTGTCGTTATTTTCACCGGTGCCGGTGATCTCGCCTTCTGCTCCGGAGGGGATCAGAAGATTAGAGGTGACTACGGCGGGTATAAGGATGACAGCGGTGTGCACCACCTTAATGTTCTTGATCTGCAGAGACAGATTCGCACCTGTCCGAAACCGGTAATCGCCATGGTTGCAGGTTATGCCATCGGCGGCGGTCACGTACTGCATCTCGTATGTGATCTGACCATTGCCGCAGACAACGCCGTATTCGGTCAGACCGGACCTAAGGTAGGTTCATTTGACGGTGGCTTCGGAGCCTCCTATATGGCCAGAATCGTCGGTCAGAAGAAAGCAAGGGAAATCTGGTTCCTGTGCCGTCAGTACAATGCTGAAGAGGCTCTGGAAATGGGACTGGTAAACACCGTGGTACCGTTAAAGGATCTGGAAAAGGAAACCGTAGCCTGGTGCCGTGAAATTCTCTGCCACAGCCCGATTGCCCTGCGCTGCATGAAGGCGGCACTCAATGCCGACTGTGACGGTCAGACAGGTCTGCAGGAGCTTGCCGGTGATGCCACCATGCTTTTCTACATGACTGAGGAAGGTCAGGAAGGAAGAAACGCCTTTAACGAAAAGAGAAAGCCTGATTTCTCCAAATTCAAACGTAATCCTTAATCCTGCTGAATCTATACGGCGGCGTACTCCTAACCGATATTTATGGGGAGATCCGTCGCCGTAACAAGTAATTCCGCCGGTATAAACCGGCAGCCTGATTCACGAAGCAGGATACAGTATGCCCTGCCTTTCTTTTTTAATCTCAATAATTTAAATCAAATACTATGCATGCCGGTCTTTATTCGTTCATTATCCCTTTTAAAAAGCCTCTCAGACTGCAGCGTGGGGTATTATCAGAGCGTCACGGACTGTACCTTGTAATTGACGGTCGTATAGGGGAAATCAGTCCTCTGCCGGACTTTTCCCGGGAAACACTTGAAGAGGCTGCTGCCGAAGCCGTCAACCTCTGTCGTATCATTAACAGCTCCGCCACTGCTCTCGATATTAAAGACCGTGAGGTTCTCCTGTACGGAGGAGAGAATAAGGATCGGAATAAGAATCAGTCTGAAAAGGAAAGAGTAATCTGCATAAAAAGTCCCTCCCTGCAGTTTGCCCTGCTGATGATTAAGCATCCGTTAACCGGCATTGAAAGGAAACCGCCCTACCGTTTCATTCTGGGAACCCCTGATGAATGCATTCTTTCGGTAGAAAAATATCTGTTAAGCCTCTCCGGCATCTCTCATGGTGACAGTATTACCGGCGATTACGCAGCTTTCCGGGAGGATTTTCCGGATTATCAGGAAACGGTGAGGATGTACCGTCTGTCTCCGGTACTGCCGGAAACAGATTCGCAGAATACCATCAACGATCTCCGGCTGATATCAGAGTATATAAACGAATGCCGTCACCGTAATCCTACCCGGCACCAGAATAATATCCGGAATACTGCTTCCTCCCTTCAGGGGAAATCTTCCCTTCGGGAGAAATGTTCCGCATCAGTCACTATAAAACTGAAAATAGGCATCTACCCTGTTGAAATAGAAATCAGCATGTTAAGGGAGATTGTCTCCCTGATCCGTAAATATACCGTAAGACTGCAGAAAAACCTTAATCCCGGAAATGAAAATTCTCCTGAAGCTCTCAGCTACTCACAGACCGTCACCACAAAAGACTTTTCCGTAAATATCATCCTTGATGCCAATCTCTCTCTTACCCCGGAAACACTTTTAAAATATATTTCCGCCACGGAAGGTTTTTTGAAATACATAGAGGATCCGTGTCAGGACTACCATCTTCTCCGTAAGCTTTGCCCTGGACTTCCCATAGCCTTTGATGAACTTTACAGAAAAGGACTGGCTCCGGCTGTTTTTTCCGGACTGGATACTCTGATTATTAAACCGGGGATCACCGACGGCATTATTTCTCTTATGGAAAAGCATTCCGGTATTCAGGATGACAGTGATATCTGTAACGGTGCCAATAATACTCCTGCCGGAAGTCTCTTAACTCATAAAACAGAACCGGTTCAGCCCTCAGTTAATATCACCCTGTCTTCAGCCTTTGAATCGGTTATCGGTATCTCCTATATAGAAAAACTCTCAGAGAAACTCCGCCTGAATCAGCCCGGAACCGATACTCTTAAATATTTCATCACTGAGCTTCAGCAGTGAAATACCGCTGTTTTTCGTGACCTTCAACCGTTTTTATAATTACAATGCTTGGCACAGACAATTATCTTGTTATCATGTAGACGTTTTTATTAAACAACATGTTAATATTTTGTTAAATTCACATACATTTTGCTGGCGGGAAAAAATAATGATTTATCCTTCTGATTTAACTCCGGAAATGGAAACATTTCATCAGGAATTAGAAAAAAGAATCAAAGCTGAACAATTCGAACCTTTAAAGAATACAATCAGAAAAGAACTTCAGGGACTCTATAATCTGATCATATCTGAACCTGAAATGCCTTATTACCATAACAGTACCGCAAACAACAAGCTTCCGGTAATGGAAAAGCTGACTTACCTCGGACATCAGTTGGGGGCTGACAGACTTAACTCCTATTTTAATGACCATCGTAATGATCTTCCTTCAGCTGACAGAATTCCGGAAATTGTCTGGTATACCCTGATGTCCGGCAGATTTTCATTTATAGAATTAAATCAGGAGGTTTCCAATGCCATGAAGCTTACCAGAGATCAGCAGAAGGAGCTGGTTCCGTGCATTGCCAGAATCTGCGACAATATGCACTTTCTGATTGACTCCGGCTACTACTGGTTTATCTCAACCACCATCCCTTCTCTTCCGGATAGAATAAGAAATATTGATAATCTTCAGGACATTCCTGAGAATCTTGAAAACAGAATTACCGGCCACATAAAGAATATCCTGTCTCTAACAGGTGCTCCTTCAGAAGATGATATCAAGAAGATTGCCGCTGAAATACTGAGTTTCTTTAACAGTAATATTGAAAAAGTCATCAGGGATCTGATGAAAGCCCCGGAAAGTTCCCGGGAGGAACCTTCTTCAGGAGAGCAGAGAATCAACGAAATGTTCGATACGCTGGCCCATTCCATCATCTGGAGGTTCATAGAAATCAAGAACCGGGAAAGCTCATCTGTCAGTCTGAAAGCAAATCATCTCCAGCTTCTGCACGGTTTCTACACCAGACTTGTTCACGAATGCATGGCAATCAGTGATATCACTAGAAATGCCGTCTGTCACACTCTGGAAGAAGCTTAAATAAACCATTATTAATATACTGGTTCTCGCCTTAGTCTGAGTCTGTTTACATGATAAGAGAACCTTATAACTATAACAGCGCGCCTGAGATATCCCGTTCCGCCAGATGTCTCAGGAGTCATCAGAGCCTCTTTTTTGCATCACGTTTTTTTGTTTTTCAAAGACCTTATTGTCAGCAGCCATCTTCCGGCTTCATGATAATTCATCGTCTCTGGCTGATATCAGGACAGTGTTTTTGGTATCTTTACGGTCGCAACATAAGAATATTGTGGGCTTATTCAATGATTTTCCGGTGGTTCTCCGGCATTACTTACTTCACGGTTAAATCCCGTGCTATATTTCTATCCGATACCGTTTTGATATCGCCGTTTTACGGATTCACATAGGCCCCATCAGGAGATGTTTTCATGAGTATAAAATCAGCTAAAATCTTATCAGGCCTGCTTCTTGTTCCCGTAGCCATGGCCTCAGCTTCCGATGTTTCTGGTGCTGTCGCATCCGCCGAGGGTAACAGCGGGAGCAAAGTCAATAATGAACTTAATATCCAGAGAATTCCCTCCAAAGAGGAATGGCGGAATCAGGTTCACTATATTGAAAAATTCTGGCTGCACCCGGATGCTCTTGGAAAAATGGATCCGGGGGAATTTCCAACGTGGAGATGTAATAACGGCAACGCTGTTGACGGCAAGGAATGCCGGATTGAATCTCTGCCTAAGTGGGTCAACGGCGCCCAGGATGAAAATTACGTCCGCATGATATCCCGGCAGACCTTTGCATACGGGGCCCTGTTTAATCTTACGGGAAATCCGGAGCATCTTATAAGACATCAGGCAGGGGTGAATTTTCTCATGAATAAGGCTAAGGATCCGGAGGGTGGATTCTACTCCATATTCAAAGACGGTACACCGGTTAAAAACGCCCGGCTCAGCAGAACAGCTCAGGATATGGCATATGCCGTTATCGGTCTATCCATGAACGCCTACCTTACAGGTGATCCGGAAGTGCTTAAGACAGTGGCTGAAGCCCGCAGCTACATTTACAATACCTATTATGATGACAAGCAGGATCTGCTACTGTGGGTGGTGAAGGACTCTAAAGAGGAATTACGCTCACAGCTCGAGCTGGTGGCTCAGCTTGATCAGTTAAACGCCTATCTGCTTCTTACCTGGAGACTGGTGCCGGAAGCCGACAGAAAGCTGTGGACCAATACCATTACGCATACCGTAACCATGATTAACCGAAATTTCTACGATGCGGACAAAGGAATATTTATCGGCAGTAAAAATAATCCGGATACGGTTAACCGGCATATGGATTACGGTCATAGAACAAAATCCTTCTGGCTGGAATACCTGGTTGCTTTGGGACTTGATAATCAGAAGCTTAAAAACTTTGCCAGAGACGGCATGAAAAGAACTCTTACCGCCGCATTGCAGCCTTCCCAGAAGAACTGGTATGAAATCAATCATGACTGGGATGCCAGCTGGTGGGTATATGCAGAGCTGGATCAGAGCGCCCTGACGCTGGCCCTTACTGATGACTTTATTATTCCGGATACCTTCAGACCGCTTTTTGATAAATATACCGACAAGGAATTCGGTGAATGGAAATTCGGTCATAAGGCTCATTTCTGGCGTAGCGGCTACCATTCAACCGAACATGCACTTATCGGAACAATTCTCTCTGATGCCTTAAGAAGTAAATTCTGCAGTACGGCTGAATGCCGCAGTGAGAATGAAACAGCCCTGTATTTTGCCCCTCTGCATCCGGAATCCATGCACTACTCCCCTTATCTATACTCCGGAGACATAACCGGAGTGCAGGAGGAAACATCTGCAAATACCGCCTTAATCAATATATTAAACGGTAATCCGGTATTTAAGGATGTCATCACTTTCCCTAAGAAAAACAGAATTGTCAGGGTAACCTTCAACAATGTCGGTCTGCCAAAAAAAGTAACACTGTAAACTTAAAAAAAACTGTTTTTACATTATCCGGAAATGCAAAAAATGCTTAAAATCCCTGTTATCGTATGATGCGGGGATTTTGCGGATTCTGTATATTTATTTTTATATCACAAGCCGTAATCATCCGAACTGTATTTGATGTAAAATAGTTCATTCTCTTTTCCCGGAAAAACAGTTATATCAACGCCATGAACTCATCAGATAATTTCTTTTATAAATTGATTTTAAAACACGGAGACAATCCGGCGCTCATAGATAAAGACCGCACCTATACCTGGAAAGACCTGCTCATGGCATTCTATCATGATGTTTCACCTGGCAGTACCTCTATAAATACTGAACCTGTCGGAAATAAAGAACATTCGCTAAGCCCGACGGAAAAGCTTACGGTACTGCAAAGTTTTCATCTGGATTTATTCCGGCACGGATATGGTATATTCCCTCTTTCCCCCGCATCTTCAGGGTATTTAAAAGTTCTCTCGACAGAGCTGGATATTATTTTTCCGGAAAACGAAACTTTAGAAATACGCTATCCTGACTTTTTCTATCATCTGAATAAAGATCTGTCACCGGAAATGTCCGCAGAAGACTCACCGCTGAGCGCACCGGATACAGCAGATTATCTTAGCAGACTTCCCCTCAAACTGATGCTTACAGCCAGACCTGACTACGGGTATCTCAGTACCATGTTCTGTCTTATCCGTTCGGGAATTATCTATATTCCGGTATCCCCTAAGGAAACACTCTCGCAGATTAAGGTTATCGCCAATCATTACGGAGCCATTATCATCAAAGATACGGAGTCATTTTTTCAGAAAGCTAGGGATAAATACCTTAAAAAACTGAACACTGTTGAAAAAGCAGGAATTCAGACATCAGGAAAAAGTCAGGTAGACAACCTAATCCATACAGAATCGAATCCATTATCAGGATCTGATGAAATTAAAGATACTCCTGCAGAATTTATGCAACCGGCAAATATTATGCTGACATCAGGTTCAACCGGCATGCCCAAGGCGGTAGTGCACACCATAGATTCCCACCTGAAAAGTGCCGAGGGAGGACAGAGCGTTCTAACAGTAAAATCCACCGACAGATATCTGCTTTCCCTTCCGCTTAATCATGTCGGAGGCCAGGCGATCATCTTTAAGTGTGCTCTTACAGGCGCGACTGCTGTGGCTCCACGACGGGATATGACACTCCCGGAACAGATTATTAAAGACAGCATTACCATTCTGTCTCTGGTTCCCACCCAGCTCGTAAAAATAATCAGGGAATCATCAGACGTACTGAGAGCCGGAAATCTTCGAGCCATTCTTCTAGGAGGAGCCCCCATCTCCTGCGAGTTAATCCGGACCATGCAGCAGAAATATCCGCACATAACTCTGTACGGAAGTTACGGTTCAACTGAAATGGCCTCCCAGATCTGCACCGCCGAGCTTCGTGACGGACATCCGGTAACAGCAGGTTTTCCGCTGCCACACAGGGAACTAATCATAAGTAAAGACGGCTCCGGGGAAATACTAGTTAGAGGAAAAACACTTGCTCTCGGATATTTAAAAAATAATGCAGTTATCAGCATTACCGGAGATGACGGCTATTTTCATACGGGGGATATCGGCGAGCTCACTCCTCAGGGACTAATCATTACAGGAAGAAAGGATAATATGTTTATCTGCGGGGGCGAGAATATGTACCCGGAACAGATTGAAACAATCCTGCTGCAGGATTCCCGCATCACAGCTGCTGTGGCTGTTCCTATCCCCCACAGTAAATGGGGCTACTGTCCGGTTGCCTTCGTTAAAACAGCCGGTGAATACTCTCTTGATAAACTAAAAGAGGACGCTCTTAAAGGAAACAACCGGATAATGATTCCGAAAATATGGTTCAACTGGCCTGAACTTCCGGAAAAAGGACTTAAAATAAACAGAAAACTTTTTGCAGAAGAGGCTGTACGGGAGCTGACATTACTAAAAAACAATGTCTGTCACAGTTCAGCGGGCGATGCGCTTAAAGAACTGATTAAAGATATGCATCCGGAACAGATGGCCGTATCATAACGTATTTTCTCAAAATAATAATCAGCACGGCAACAAGTCCCAAGATGATGATTTAAAGGAATTTAATCAAAGAAAAGAGGTATCATTTATGAATAATTCTGCTATCGGAAAATCATGGATGGAGGTTCGTACCGAACTTTTTACGCCAGAGGAAATCAGAGCAATGGAATTAAGAGTAAAAACAATGCACGCTCTCACAGCTGCACGAAAGAAAAAGAGATTAACTCAAAGAGAATCAGAAAAAAAACGCTGAATATCCCGTCATCATACCTGCACTACCGGTTAACAAAAACATCAACGTTAAAGAAAGCGGAGACGGACACGACCCCGGCACTGGAATTTTGACTACAAAAAAAATTAATTGCTTATACCTTAAATATAAGCAATTAACTTGAACTGATGTCTAAACTCTCGGGATACTATTTGGAACCATCAAGACCATAACGCAATGCCAGTCTGGTCAGTTCAACATCACCATTGATGCCAAGCTTTTTAAACACCCTGTACCGGTAGCTGTTAACTGTTTTTGGACTTATGGCCAGTCTGTCAGCTATTTCGCTGACCTTCATCCCCTGAGAAATCATGGTGCTTATCTGCAGTTCTCTTTCCGCCAGGATACCGAAAGGATTACCATCATCACCGACTTCCTTTTTACCATTACCGGGAAAACGAACCAATGCCATCATCTGCGCGATATTGGATTCAAGATATCTTCTTCCGGCAAATACCTCATGTATTGCCTTCAGCATTTCCTCTGCTGATGCACCTTTAGTTAAAAAACCCCATGCCCCGGCCTTCATAACCTGACTTGGAACAGGATCATCAGTATGAACAGTCAGCATGATTATTCTGGCACCTGGATTATATCTCAGTATTCTCTTGGTTGCCTCAATTCCGTCTATTCCCGGCATATTCATGTCCATGAATATAATATCGCAATGATGCTGACGACACCAGGCAACTGCCGCTTCACCGCTTGAGGCTTCCCCAACCACGCTGATACCGGCACAGTCTTCCAATATTTTGCGTATTCCGGTGCGCACAAGATCATGATCGTCTACTAAAAAAATGTTTATCAATTTTTTCACCCTATCAGCGGTTGTGAACGGTCCACCTTCCTTAATGCATAAAGGTTCACGTCCGCTGAAATAAATATAATTTATTTTGGGATAAGTCTACCTGTTTCAAATCATCCATGATCCGATATCAACCGGCAACAGTCAGTTCCATTCGACTCTGTGATTATCCCGCCCAAGTAATAAACACAAGAGATTAATTTTTTATTATTCTAAAAAATAAACCGCTGAATTCTACTAAACTGAAAGCTATCGGTTTACAGCCTGTATATATTAAAAAAACAGCAGTTACGTCCGTCGTATACTCAACTATAGGCTACATTATAGAATAGCTTTTTTAACATTCATCTTAAACTGTTAATGTTGCATTTTTTGAACTTTAGCATAGTATTTACTTTCAAAGGTTTGAAAAATAAACAACTTCGAGGGATTTTCAGATTTTTTAAACACTGCATACAACAGGAATAAGAAAACAATACTCACAGGACAGTCCGGAGAACTATTAAGTTCGTTGATTACAGTGATTTCTGCACGTCAGTTCGGGACTTTACTATTGCTTCTTTCAGCAATTTCATTACTGCAACAACCTTGCAATTCGCTAACATATACTGCCAGCGGTATGTTCGGGACTTTCACCCTATAGGATATAGGACATGCCGAGCACACAAAAAAAAGGCATCCTTTACAGGATGCCTGAAAAACGTAGCTGGTTAAGCTATAAATTTTGATTATAAACTGATAATGCTTGATTTTTCAGCCGATTTATCAGTCTTCGGCTTAGCGGCCTTCTCTCTGCGGATACAGTCCTGACACTTGGTATAAATAGCATCCTTATACATAAGTTCA
>OMYE01000145.1 GCA_900315145.1 uncultured Pseudomonadota bacterium
GGTCTTTTAACCTTTCTGATTTCTTCAGGAACCTTCATAAAAACGCCTCTTATATATAGTCCGTATTATATCATAAACGGACTAATAAAGACATAAAAATGATAATTTTGCAAAGAAATCACTAACTTTTACGATAAAACAGGAGTTAAAAAGGCAGATTATTTCCAAAAAACAGGGAAAACAGATGAATTTTTGATATGATTTGAAAAGAAAAGACCTCAGAACAAGAAGGTTTCTATAGTCCTGAGGTTTGTGAAAGTTTTACTAGAACAGTTTTCTAATTTTCGCGATTCATCTGATCTACTTCATTCGGATCTATTATTCCTCTCTTTCTGATACCACTTGGTTAACATTTTACTTGGTACATAACTAGATTTGTTAAATTAAGCTTGCCATCCTAAACCGCCCTTTCGATCTTACTGCAGACAACATATGCAGCCTGCACGTAAGGATCTTTGAACTTCGCCTTCAGCGGAGCAAATTTGAATTTTGATGCAATACTGCCCACAAGGTTTTCCCTTTTCGGCATATTCAGCTCTGCCTTGCGTGCTGTCTTATCATATCGCACCCGGATAAATACAGAGAGTATGCATTGCTGATTTTCTCGGTCTCTTCTCTGTAGATCACCGCCTTGCCTTTGTTATGTAATCTTTACATAACAAAGCCAAGATGGAAGGATTAACTGAACGGCAGATGCGCTACATCCTGAATAAGATTAAACAATTCGGAGTAAATTTTATGTCAAGATAAGCTGATATATCATTTGCTCTTTATGGCGGTGTCGCGGTTAGGAACTGCGGCACTGCTGTCAGATATATTCACACACTTCTTGTCTTACTTTGTCATTTCATTTTTAAGAAGTTCTATGAGAGCAGCCTTGTGTCTCTTTATTGACAGGTTTTCCTTATAGAAATTACCCGAACAAATCAGCCAAAAAACCTTATCCACCTTATAAGGCGTAACTGAATCATCAACCGTGCGACAGTCGGTAGCAATCCTTTCAATGGTCTCAAATACTGAAATAGGATCTTTTTCGCACAATCCTATGCCATGAAACACATCAATCATATGCACATCTGGTTTAGGGTAGTATGTATAACCTAACTCTTTCAACAAGTCGCAGGCAAGAGCAAATCCAATTCCTTTTACCCTAGTGGCAATAAGCAGTGGCAAAGCAATTCTCGAAGAAGTGTTGTAATTAAACCTTTTGACAAATTCATCAAAGTCAGAAGCATCCTTAAAGCTTCTCAAGAATTTTGCCGAATCAACTATTGAACGGCTCCACTTGTACCAACTGTTGCTTGAGCTGTCATTGCTCGTAACATTAAATCTATCTCTGAACTCTCTATACAGCTTTTCAGGGAGTATCTCAGCAATCTGCTGAATATCATAATTGAAGAGCATTTCAGAAACATCAGACTTCCTTTGACTATATTTAATCACCTTTGGCATTCTTTGATAGTTTTGAGCAGAAGTGATGAACTGAATATAAATATCCTTTAAAGATTTGAAATTTTTGCTGTCGCCATAAAAATAATTATCAAGTTCTACACCTTCTGGCTTAATGCTTAACAGGTACTCATACGCCCTATTATATACTTTGATGTTCTGCTCTTTAGACATTCTCCCCCCTTTTTCAATATAATTTTTAGAGCCAAGATTCTAACTACTTAGTGGATAACAAAACTATGGCCACAACCCTACCGATAATAATAAAACTGTAGCCACAACCTCTGTATCTCCCGGCTAAAGTGTGTTTTCAGATACAGCCTAAATCGCCTTTTTACCCTCAACCTTTCAAAATTCCAAAACTCGCCAAACCCTTGATTTTACGGGCTTTTCAGCCGTTCTGTTTTTCCCTTGACAGTAATACCACCGTCTCAACGTGAGAACGATAGTTTTTGCTAGATCCTCGTATTTTCATATATCCAAAAAGCCAGTAAAAGCAGATAGATGAGTAGTTTTTAAATAATCACTTGCTATGACTTCCTCATATCTGTTCACTGTGAACATGTCAATAAGCTAGAATTTGCAAACGCTTCTAAATCCTTACAAAAAGTCACGTAATCAAACTTACCTTTATTCTTTACTTTCTTTATAGCTTTGGCAATCATGTCCTTGTACATTTGCTTTTTCTCTGTTTTATCTGCATTAACATATTTTTCAAAGTCCATTCTGATTTCAATGGATGCAATGCTATTTAGACCAATCATATGGACATGCTCTTTCATTTCTCCTCTTTCATATAATTCAGAGGGGCAATGATAGGGATGATCCCAACTGTTCTCAACGTGTCACTATACTCTTTATCTTTAAAAAACAGATACAGTTGCTGACAAAAACGATAAATGTCATCATCAATACCATAATGTGCTTTATAATATCTCAAGTTTCCCAGAAGTTTTTCTAGACTAAGCCATTGTACCACCTAGTCTCGTGCGTATAAAAATAGAAATCTTGATTTTGATTGTATTTTAAGCGCTTAAATATCCGAGAAATACCAGATTGAATGTTGAGATAATATACAGTGAACTAATGCAGGATACAGATTGAGATGGGGAAAGAACTGTGAAGTTAAGATGGAATGTGTTATAATAACACAAAAAACAAAACAAACAATAACCCATCTTAACTCAATGGATAGTATAATGCGAATTTTTACTAAGTCAACATGTTTTTCATTTATTCCAAACCTTTTTAAAAATTTTGCGCTGTCAGTTATATTATCCAGGGCTGGCTTCTATAAAACTAAGGGCCTAAAAGTTGTTACACTGTTTGTTGAAGCCATCTCTTCAATCATCACTGCTAAAACAACTTATGCATATATTCGACATGGTAAAACTGCTGAAGCCGAATCTCTTTTCAAAAGTCCTTTCTACAGATTTCTAAACAACAGTTCCGCCAATTGGAGATCACTTCAGTTGCAGATTGCCAACAGAGCAATTACACAAACGGCAAAACTTACGAAATCAAACAAGAAAAAGTGCTTCGTCATTGACGATTCAACAATATCGCGTAACCGTAGCAAATCCGTGGAGCTGATGGCCAAGGTATACAACCACGTAGATCATGTATTCCAAAAAGGTTTCACCTATCTTGCTCTTCTGTGGACTGACGGATATACCAATATTCCGATAGACTTCGCTCTCATGTCGTCTTCCAATGATAAGTACTGTATCAACAAAACGCAATCCATTGATAACCGAAAAGCCTCTGATAAGAGAAAAACAGAAGCCAGAAAAAACAAGCCTAAAGTAGTGGTCGAACTTCTTAATCGAGCTTTGAATGCCGGACTTGAGGCTGATCTCGTTTTGTTTGATACCTGGTTTACTACTGCACCGATGCTTAAAGAAATCAGAAATCTCGGACTTCATGTAATAGGTATGCTTAAGCATATGAATAACAGCTGCTATATCTACAAAGGGCGTAAGCATACACTCAAATCACTCAAAGAACATTTGGAAAGAACAGGAGTGTTCAAACGCCAAAGAAACGGAGTTATTGGCTCTGTAATTGTTACAACTTGCGGCTCGAAGAAAAATCCTGTTACTGTCAAAGTTAAACTTGTCTTTGTATGCCATAGACACATCAAGGACAAAGTAATCACTCTTGCATGTACAGATCTATCATTAAATGATACAGAAATTATTAAGCAATACTCCAATCGGTGGAAGATAGAGGAATTATTTCATACAGAAAAACACTTGTTAGGACTTATAACCGGCTCTATGGCGCGAAATTATAATGCAATCATTGCTCACTTCACATTGGTCAACCTTGCCTATATCTTTTTGGAATATCAGCGGAGATATGAAAACGACGTAAAAACAATGGGCGAAATTTTTGAGGATGCCGTCGAGGAAATCTGTGATATCCCTTTTGACATTGCACTCAATAAACTTCTATCTCTGATATACGATATCATCGACAAACTGCATGCAAATAACATTATCAAGTCCGATGCTGATCTTAAGCTTGCTAAAGACATAGCAGACGGCATGATTACAGAGTGGTATAACGGTCTACCGGAGTTCCTTTCTAAGCGGTACGGACTACAATCTGCGTAGCATTTTGTCAATGATTCTATTTTTCTCCAGATGATATTATTGGCGATACTAGAGAAAAACTTCTGGGAAACTTGAGTTTATATGACCTTTCCTGTTAAATTTGATAACAGGACAAAGCAGCGTATTATGCAGGGTTTTAAACGTGGGCTCGCACGCTCTTTGCCTCCTTCGCTGGTATATTCATCCAAATGGGAACAGATGAGTGAAAAATGCGGCGGAAGTCTTCCTCTGGTAGAAGAAATTGCCAGCGAACCGATTACTCTTGCGGCATCGTTTCTAGAGGCTCTTAATATTGAGCCAACCGATGAAGGCGTCCCGTTCGGTGTATTTGATTTCGGTGGTGGAACTACAGATTTTGCCGTCGGTCTTTACCGTAATGCAACAGAGAATGAGACAGAAAGCAGCGGTGCTGAAGTTATCCTTGATATTCTGGATTCATCCGGAGATCAGAATCTTGGAGGAGAGCATATCATTGATATGATGGTCTACGAAGTAATCCGTGATAACTTAAGTGACATTTTG
>OMYE01000146.1 GCA_900315145.1 uncultured Pseudomonadota bacterium
ACTAGCGGCGGGTAGAATTCCCGCCAATTTTCAGGATTATCATATTTAAGAATTTTTTCTCTTTTCTTAATATATTCATCGTAGTCGGCAAGGTGTTCATTAAGTGATTTGCGAAAATCAATACTTATAAAAGAACTGAAATCATAAAACAGAATAAATTTCTCTTTGTAGTTGTTCCTTTTTCTGCGGGAAATAGTCGGCGTATACAACCCCGGATGGTCTTTGGGAAAATCTCTTACCATGTTACAAATCCTGTATAATAATGATTTTTATGTTATATATTCAAACTTATAATGATATATTTGATACATCATGTTTATTACATTATAAACATTGTAATTACATAATAGCAATAATAATGTGCTACTGACATCATGTTACAATGTCATACGTAATAATAGCAGGCATGGAGATATGAGATATCAACGTTAAATCAGCTACCATTCACCTTAAGGCAACAGATCAGCTGACAGAGGATTTTATTCAAAGGTTTTTATCCAAAGGATTCAATTCAAGGAATTTTATTAATAAATCTTAATATAGCCTGTTATTTCTAATATATTTATAAAGACAAAAAATATATAAAAATTAAAATGATAAAAGATGTCCCAGGATCTAACATTTAAAATCCTCAGCTGATTACTCTATTAGTAGGGATAGTAGGGGGAATTGCTAAAATATCATCCCGGATTTATTCCCCCCCAACCAGAGGGGCGATTACCGGGTTATGATTTTATCCCGCAATAAAGGGAATTGTTTTGCTAGTATGAAGTTTCTAGAGAAGAATTTACAAAATTTATGTCGTGCAATCATCAACCAATTTACGCCATAATACTGGCATCATAATTGTGATGAGGGATTTCCGTCTTATCAGCAAGCTATCGGGTTAAACCGTCTCTTGTTTCCTCAGGAAACAATCTGATCTTATTAAGCCCGGCTATCTTCTCCCGGGAAAGTCTGGTATTCCAGATAACGATATTCTGCCTGAGAAACCCCGGTGCCAGAACGTATCACCATAACAGGTGTACTTTGACCATCTGCATTGTTTTATCTTTCAAGCAGATTCTCAATAGAACAGCCGAGGACCTTAGAAATGCGATAGAGGGATAGGGCACTTGCTTTGTTAATATCCTTATTCCTCTGTTCGTACATCTGAATTGAGCGGAGTGAGACACCGGAGCGCCGGGCAAGTTCTGACTGTGAACATCCGTAGGTGGTACGGTAGCGTTTCAGGTTTGTTTCTTTGAAATGCTCACGCATTTTTTCGTCAGCGATATCAACAAACCTGGTGATATCAGCTTCATGAAGCATATAGTACATACGCTTTAAATCATCGAAGGATAGAACCTTAAATATGTCATTGTAGCTTCTAGCGGAATACCACTGGTAATAGCAGACAGCCCAGCCAATCCAGTATTCAGCGGACCTGTCGAAATGCTCCTGCGGTTTAGTATCAGGCTGTTTTCCGGTTGTTTCAAGAATAACATCAACAGCTATCTCGATTCCGCTTTTTCCCGCAAGGTATGCCGGATCACCATTTTCCATTCGCTTGCTGATGGAACTTACGATAAAGAGCTTAACAAAATCTGCTCCTGAAATGCAGCAGGTGTTAACCGCATAGTCAAAAGCATCGCCAAGTGCAGCCTGAGCTTTATTCAGATAAATTTCTTGGTATGCGTGGATCGTCATTTGATACACTTCCTCTTATAATGTCCTGAATATACAAACCATCGGAATCTTCATCCAGTATATCTAGATAAGCTTTATTTGCCTCGTTATCCCTTGCCTTGCGAAGAACATAGTATCTGTCCTTTTCAGCCGCTTCAAACCCCTCAAACCGGATTTTTGAAAATGCGAATTTTGACTTGATGACAATCTGCTCTCCAAACCTACCTAACTGCATTGCCATGGACAGCTGTTCTAAAGTGATTGCGTTATTCAGGAAAGCTTCAGCGTAGTCAAAATATGAATCGTCTGCTCTGTAGCCTGTGATCAAATCGTAAGCATTCACATTGATACCAAAGTGCTCGATAAGATACTGCTTCGCCCTTCGGGCAACTGGTGTTTTGATGCTAAAAAGTCGGTGTTCTACCAAAACAGCCATCCAGTTGAGTATCGTGTATTCAGGAGTATTCAGGTTCAGAATGTTCAAATACTCTGTATCCAATGTGTAACGGTTTGCAAAACCATTCTGTAAAGAGGATACAGCCCATTCCTTGGCGAGTTCGAGGCTTTCGGTACAGTAGAAGCCCAAACCGAAATCATTGTTTTTTCTTCCTGCTCCAAAAGTAGGGACTTCCACAATTTGCTTCGAACCATGGTAGATGGTAATCAGTTTGTCCACTGCCTATACCTCCATTTATTGAATATATATCACTATGGTAATATAAAATTTAGAAACAAGATCAGGTTTTTGAATATTTTATACTACTAAAGTGATATAGTTCTGATTCTTAAGCTTAATTTATGCAATCTACCGCATAATCATCAACCAATATATTCCATAATACAGGCATCATGGCTACGCAGAAGTATTTCCGCAGCCTTATCAGCAAGCTCTCTGGTTAAACCGTCTCTTGTTTCTTCAGGAAACAATTTGGTCTTTTTAAGCTCGGCTATCCCCTCCTTGGAAAGTCGGGTCTTCGTGGTAACTACATTCTGCCTGAGGTATCCCCAGTCCCAGAACGTATCATCATCCAGAATAACAAATGATTCTATTTCCGGATATTTGGCCAGCCAGGTTCTTATTTCTAAAGGTCTGGATATGCCGCCTCGCAAAGGACCTCCCGGGGTCATGCCGTAAATTTTGATATTTTCTCTTTCCAGCAGCTTCATGAATTCTGTAACATTTTTATCATTTATGCCGTACCCTTCAATATAGTTAATAAAGTATCCTTTCCACGAGCTGCTCAGGATGATTTTGGCATTAGTTTTCTTTACAAGATAGGAGAGTTCCTTCACCATACCTTCATTAAAATATTCATGGTTACCGTTTTCATCTTTGCCGTCACGGTTAAGCACGCCGTCAATATCAAGAAATATGATCCTGTCGCCGTAAAATTTAGGATTTGTCCTATACTCATCAGTTGAGAAAAGTTCAGAGAAGGTAATAGGCACGCTGATAATTAAGATTAACAATCACACCTTCTTTTTCCGGAATCATGGAATGTCTCTCAAAAACATCAGAATAGTCATTACCACTTATGAGCAGATACGGCATTTTCCTGCCTGGTATGAAATAGTCGTGTTTTTTTACATAAACTTTGGCATTATCACGAATTTCATTGATATCACTTATCAGCTTATCTCTTGATGAGAAGGTCAATACTCCTTTTACAGTTGACGACATAGTGTGATAGCTACCGAGATTTATTGATTGAGCATAGATATAACATTTCTGGAGACATCTAATAATAAGCTGCTTTTCCTCTTCTGAAAATTCAGTTCCGGTAATAAGGTACACCTCCAGATCATCTTTATCGATATTCTTGTACAGGTAGAGCATATATCGCAGAAACTCATAGTTATCATAGTAGGTATTGATAAAATGCTGTACCAGCGGAGGATAGAATTCACGCCGTTTTTCCGGATTACAAGATTTAAGAGCTTCTTCTCTTTCTTTAATATATTCATCATAGTCGGAAAGATGTTCATTAAGAGATTCGCGAAAATCAATACTTATGAAAGAACTGAAATCATAGAACAGGATAAATTTCTTGTCAGGTTCGTTCCATTTAAATCGGGAAAACGTCGGGGTGTAGAGCTCCGGATCGTTTTTAATCCTATTGTTTTTCATGTTACAGTCTCCATGTATTAATGATTTTTATGTTATATAGATAAAAAACTGATATGATATAGTAACATATCATATTTAACATATTATATTCATAATTGTTACATAATCACAATAAAAACATGTATCAATTGTTATATTACCAATAACAATAAGTAAATAAAAAAAGTTACACAGCACAATCAGGTTAAAATAGATGCTTTTAAGTTACAGTACCGTTATCTGATGATTATTGCATTAGATTCCGCACCAGCTCCTTCATACCATGCTTGGTTTCGTGCGGAGAATTTATGCTGAATTCTATCGGAATTGTCTGGCAAGGGAAGAAATTTACCGATCTGGTAATTACGGTGAATCCAGGTCACGATAAGGAAGACGCACATTTTCTGGAGCTTAAGTACATAGTCTAAACCGATGCCACAGAAGTAAAGATTCAGAATACAATAAAGGATGCCAAAGAACAGGTTCTTCGATACAAACCAGCCATGAAATTCAGTGAGAGACTGGTTAAGGCCTACGCCATGGTCTTTTCCGGATCTGACTGTGTATACTGCGGGTGATTTTATTGCTGTTCTGCCATGGTAAAGCATAAACCAGGACATTACTCATAGTTCAGTATTTAGATGGTATTCCGTTTTGAGTATAATCAGAACTAAATTACAAGAAACAGTCAGCTTGGAAGACATAATCAAACTGAATAATAATTCCTGAGTCACATGCAATTTCTCCAAAACATGCTGACGATTAAACAAGAAAAGAGTAGAAGGTTAGGAGGGCACGTTCAGGTAAAAGACCGGGATACATCCTTCTTAATATGTAAATTTACATGATCGCATAATATACATTATGTTAATAAAAGGGGGTTCAGGTGTATTGATATACTATATCATCTGGCTTTTGTATGTTATAGCTGTCATTCCTTATCATCTTTCCGGATATACCAATATATCTTTATACTTTACATAAATATCTGAGAACACCACTGTTTACAAACCATCTGTTATTCTGATAACTTACCGTACCGGTTAAATATCTACACCGTTAACAACATAGATAACAGATATCAGTTTACACATTCTTCCGCATTTTATTCTGTAACTGATAAAACAACTTTATGCCTACGACGACGTTAAATTCATTGAAGTTAACAACGTTTTTGTTAAGTTTATGAACCGCGAAACTTTAAGCAGTCGCAAATCAAATACAGATATAGCTAAGTAAAACATTTACAGTTACGGCAGACAACACAGGAATATCATAGCAGTCCGGAATAAACTAAAGCGTAGTAAACTGGTGAAACATGAATCTAATATAAAAGATCAAAGTCTTTGCAGACCATGTTTATGGAAAAACAACACCGGCAGGTCGGTTGTAAACTTATTTTTCTAAACTGATGGCCGGCAGTCCATGTACCATCAGTTTTAGTCTGCTTCCGATCAAACCGCCCTATTATTATCAAATAATCTATAAGCCCCCTGCCGTTATGCACTCCATGAAAACGGATAACTACTGCAATCTATCAGGAGACTTTATAAGATAATAATGCTGTTTAATTTAACTATAGCATCCCGAATCTCTTCAGAGACTCATGAAAAGCACGTCTTCTGTGATATTCCATTTTATAATACTCCATAATTCTTTGCTTTTCTCCGGAATTTCCTCTGGATTCAAGAACCTCACCGTATGCAGCTATAAAAGCGGCACAGTTATCATAGAGAGTTCTCTCATTATGCTCCATTATGTCGGATACATAGCATTTAATCCAGCTATCTATCCCGGCCAGCCACGATTCACAGGTACTTTCAGGAAGCAAAACATCTGATTTCCATTTCTTAAAACAGTCTAAAAATAAATCCTTGTTAGAAAGCTCACGATTCAAATCAGTTCCTTGACAAAATGCTTTGCCATAAAAAGAACATGTATTCAGCAGTTTATCCAACATCTCGGATAATCCTTGCTGTAGATTACTTTGCACATTCATCAGCATCAGCTGAAAAGGAATCCATTTATCCATATAACACAAGGATAATAGCGAACTGTCTGTTCCATCTTTCGGAGTCATAAACCGACGTACCATTTCATCAAAACGACCGTCAAAAAACATCAGCACTGCAAGCATCTTACGATCCCAATGCCATGACATCTGGTCTTTTGATTCAGAATACAAAGTATAAATATCTCTGGCACTATCTGCGTATTTCTCCCAGTTCAGGGAGTAAACACGAAGGCGGAGAAAATTTACAATCGATGGATTTGAGCGGAAAGCCTCTAACCAGCAGTCTTCAACCGTCTGACGATCCTTTAGAGATAATGCATATTCTGCAGTAAGAAGTGCCACCTCACTTCTAACCATGGAAGAAACCGGAATATTCTGTATTCCTTTCAGACCCACTCGCAGTAGTTCTTCGGATGAAACACTTTCACAACCTGTACGCAATAAATTCAGATAAAGAACCGGATGACTTTCTGCATAGTTGTCAGCCATTTCCAGAACAGCATTCTTATCAGTCAGCATATTCTGAGCCTCTGTAAGCAGCTTGTCAGTCTTATTTGCCGGTCTTCTGGCCAATGCTTTAATCCATAAAGGAAGCAGTGATTCCAAATCTATTTCATCAGTTCCTACCTGAAGAATTTTATCAAGAGTAACTGAATAGTAATCAAAATCATCCATAACCTTGAGCATTGACTCTGCCCGATCTTCCTCATTTGTCCCCATGCACGTCAAATAAAGAGATTCCGTAACCATTACCCCAATATCTACACTTAGTAACTTATGAATTACAAGATCCGAGTAACTCATTTCTTCATCATCGTAGTCTCCGCTAACACTAACTTTCGTTTGAGCAAGACTCCGGGCAAGCAAAGCCCCCTTCTCATAATTCGCACGGTCCAGACATTGATGAAGAACCTCCAAAGCTTTCTTTAAATCGCGCCGAATACCGTCAGGATCATGGAAAACATACTCATCTTCATCATTATGATACCAGTCATCCCAATCTTCGTTACATTCACTTTCAAGTTTTTTCCTGCCTTCCTGAATATCCTGCAGGGCTGTGATAAGAGAATCAACCTTCTTCTCAAAGGTCTTTTCCACTTTTTTATCCGCATGCTTTTTATCAGTGATAGTTTCATTATCTTTGCAGAAGCGTTTCAGCATTGACATAAATTTAATTCGGGAGTCTTCAGGAACCGTACGGGCCATCTCGTGAATAAATAATCTCAGGGAATCAGCATTACGGGTGGATACATGCTGATCAACTTC
>OMYE01000147.1 GCA_900315145.1 uncultured Pseudomonadota bacterium
ATCAAAAGGCTGACTACTCTGTGAGGTTTAAATCGTCGAAGTTCTGTTACATCTAAAAAACATGGCAGGATTTGAACTGATCTAAATAACGTGTAAAACTAGCCATTTCCGGACATAAAGGTATCTGATTTACACCTTTTAATCTGATACGGTCTGACTTACTGAAAGAGAGAGTATAAGATAATAATACTGTCCATCTGCCGGGGAAGAAGATTTCAGTATAATGAAAAGCTCTCAAAATTCGGCATTTGATGATTTTTTAAATGGTTTTCCCCACCGTTTATTGAACTGCCTGATAGATGAGAGCACTCCGTGAGGCACAGGTGGTTTTTTCTTTGGATTAGTAGCAAAAGAATAAGTTTAGCGGATAATAAAGCAGGTTCAATATAAAGAAGTGAAGGTGCGTATAATCAAAAATTAAGCAAATTCAAAACATGCGTATAATCAAAAATTAAGTAAATTCAAAACATGCGTATAATCAAAAAATCCCTTTATGATATATTGCGTATAGTCAAAGAAAATAATATGATATAACATGCGTATAATCAAAAGATAAGCCAATTCAAAATGTGCGCATAATCAAAAGTTAAGACGATTCAAAACGAGCGCATAATCAAAAGCATTGTAAAATCAAAGTGTGCGTAAAGTCATAAGTATATGATGAAAAGTGCAATTGTAGCTATCAGGGATAACTGTCATGATCTTAAAAAGAAAAATCTATAGTAAATTGCTGAAATGGAAAAATGAGTGTCAGGGAACAAAAGCAATAATTGTAGAGGGCGCCAGACGTATTGGTAAGTCTACGATTGTAGAGGAATTCGCCAGAAAGGAATATGAATCATTTATCCTTATAGATTTTGCAAAAAAGGATAAGGTTGTAGAAGAATATTTTAATCAGCACCTTAATAAGCTGGATGATTTATTCATGCTACTTAGCACGTATTATGGTGTTAACCTTGTTCCGAGAAAGTCTGTGCTGATTTTTGATGAAGTGCAGATGTTTCCGCAGGCTAGAGCGGCGATAAAGTATCTTGTTGCAGATGGCAGATACGATTATATAGAAACCGGATCGTTGATATCTATTAAGGAAAATGTAAAGGATATTGTAATTCCCTCAGAGGAGAGAAGTATCATAATGTATCCGCTTGATTTTGAGGAATTTGCCTGGGCACTTGGAGAAGAACAACTAATCAATTATGTAAAGAACTGCTTTGAAAAGAGAGAACCTTTGGAACGAGGGATGCATAATAAGGCAATGATGCTTTTTAAACAGTATATGTTAGTGGGGGGAATGCCCAAACCGGTTATTCTTTTCGTTGAAAATGAGAAAAACTTTAGTTTAGTGGATGCTGAAAAGCGGGATATCCTGAAATTGTATCGTAATGATATGATGAAAATCAAAGCTAGGTATCGCAGTAAAGTTCTGGCAATTTTTGATCAGCTTCCCGGACTGTTGTCACAACATGAGAAACGTGTAGTGTTTAATGATATACAAGAAGGAAGTTATGCGGATCAGTATAGTGATACTTTCTTCTGGCTGGCTGATTCTATGATTTCAAACGAGTGCTTCCTGTGTAATGATCCAAATGTAGGGCTTTCAATAAATGAAGAACGCACTTATGTAAAATGCTATATGGGTGATACCGGACTCCTGCTCAGCCATGCTTTCGATGAGAATGAACTGCTTGAGAGTGAAGTATATGCGCAGATACTTAATGACAAACTTTCTGTCAATGAAGGAATGCTGTACGAGAATGTTATAGCTCAGATGCTAGTGGCAAACGGGCACAAATTGTATTTCTACACACATTACTCAACAGAAAAGCATCGAAATGATATAGAAATAGATTTTATAATTTCAAATAACAGTAAGTTGAAATATAAAATGTATCCAATTGAAGTTAAGTCAGGAAAAAAATACTCTACAACTTCATTAAACAGGTTTATGGATAAATACAAATCAAGAATCGGAGAGAGCTATATTATTCATCCGAGAAATTTGATAATAAAAGATAATATAGTGTGTATACCGGCATATATGACATTTTGTTTGTAATACAGAAATAAGTCTGGCATGTGTAACCTGCCATGGCGCTTCAGTGAACTGATAGTGAAGGATTGTGGGATTAGCAGTTTGCATTAAGTTGGATGTTAATCTTGATTGGATGTTAACCTGAATCGCGCCCGCTTTTAATATTATTCTATGACCGATTTTCACAAAATTGTTTTACCTTTTATTTATTTTTTTTGTTCATTTTTTTTGTTAGAGAAGGGAAATGAACTTGTTCTATAAAGTTATGGCAGGTAAACTAATTTGGATAGAAGCGGTAAACTATCAGGTTATAGCTGGGCAACTAATTAAATTAAAAGTGGTAAAGTATGGCCGATTCTGCCAAATTATATAGAAAACTTAAACTTACCTTTACCCATTCCTTCTACAGGAACGATAATTTTCAGTTCGTGCTCCATCCTTTTTAAATAGGAAGTTGCTGTCACTTCCGAGCAACCAAGTATTTCTACTACTCTGGAATTTCCAAACACCTCGGTTCCGATTCCCGCATATATCTTCAATATATTTTGTTTTATTTTTTTTGTATATCCCGAATCCGAAATTTTTTGCTTAAAATCTTTGGTTTCATTCTCAATCCAAACTTTTTTCTTTGTTTTGGTACCATTTTTTATTTCATAGTACTCCTCGTTTACAGGGATAACAACAGAAGTAACGTTGTCATTTACGCCAAAAGTTTTATAGAAAAGAGATGGCGAGCCGTTTTCTATCATTGATCTTTTAGCTTCCCCGATACCGGTTCCAAAGGATTCTATAATGCCTAATGCCTTAAACATATCTCTGATTTCAGGATTTTCAGTGTCTCGTTCATTGAAGAATGTTCTCTCATTCAAATCACTTATCCGGATAGGTGGTAAAGGCTTGTTATAATTCACAATGTTTATCTGTTTATCAGATACATAAATTTGGATTGGCTTGCCATTCTCGTAATTGTTATGGACAATGGCATTTGCAAGCAGTTCCTCCAACGCTATAAAGGTAAAGTTCTCTATTTTACGGTTATCGGCACTTCCATCAACACGTATAACAAGTTCATTTAAGAAATTGCTGTTTATATATTCTAAAGCGGAATAATACTGTTTCCAGACAGATCCTTTAAAAACTTTAGATTCCATTTTTCTTTTGGTTCCGAACATATCAATGATTAATTCCGTATATGCATACGGGATATGAATTTCAGGATGATCAGAAAACATAAGGATAGCGTAGTTTTTAATGCGTCTATCCGTAGGATCGTTTTTATCAAGCAATTCCAAAGCCCTGGCCAGTTCTTTCTTTTCCATTTTATTACTAATTTGTCTAGAACTGGTCCTAGAAAAATATTCCCTGAGTAAATCTGTATTCAAATCATCAATTGAAGCATTGGTGCTTACAATCGAGCTGAAATGAAAATTTGAAAACTTACGTAACAGATCATATTCCTCATCTACTCTTGCAAGACGTGTGTCAGCTTCAATTCTTACATACCTTCCGGGCTTAAGATTAATCTTTTTATCTTTTTCGGCTTTTTCAGATACCATGAAAGGACCACCCGTCAGGCGTTTGACAATAATGAGTATGTAATTGATTCCAGTTAAATCATTTGATACTACTTCAAACGCAACATTAGGATATAAGAAAGAACGCAATGAATTAATGGTATTTTTGCATTTTTCCAATCGTCCTTCAGCAATCCCTTTAATCGGAAGCACCGGGACTGCTTTCTGTTCTTCGTTATTTTCTTCCTTAACACCTATAAAAATATATTGAATATCATTGTTGTAATAGTTATTTCCATATGCGCAGATAGTTTTTAATATTTTATCCAGCTGTTGCTCTGATGCCTTGTATTCTATACTTTAATTTCCTAAATTTCGGGACTAACTTTTCTGTGAAGACTTCCTTGAATGGTGGCTTCCAGGTTTTGGTCCAGACTTCTGTCTGAGGCTTCCGTCGGAATAACGCCTGGCTTACGTCTTTCAGAGCCGTCGGCGTTCACCTCAGGACGCTTGGTTCCCGGTTTAACGCCGGGCTGACGTTTCACTTTCTGCCCCGATTCATCAAGCGCTTTATGGTGCGACCCTTTCTTAGGACCGGTTTTTCTATGCCTTACTGCCGGGACTCTTCCTGCAAGACGATCGTTCTCAAAGGCAACTGATGCATCCACCAGACTTTTGAGATCTCCGGAGAGTGCTTTGAAAAATTCTATCATTCGTCTGTTCTCGGTGTGCGTATACGCGTATGCACCACCAATCTTGGTCATTTCCATCCGTGAAATTTCCTGGATCATTTCATTGGTGCTCCGCTCCACAGATTTTGCTGCCATCTCTAGTTCAAACCGGACTGCAGATGCGATGAAAGCTACCGTCATCTTTGCCTTCAGTCCCTTGGTGAAATGTACTCGAAAAGACTCATACCCCAACTGCCGTTTGAGAAGTGAGTACTGAGTCTCAGACACATTCCTGGCGCTGTACAATTCATGCACTTCGGATATCGGCATCTTGCTGGATGTCACGATCCCATACAGTCCTTTTTCATTCAGCTTTGGCTGCAGAGCTTCGGCTTTGACAGAGATCTCCTTCCTGGTACCTGTTGTCTTTCCATCCTTATCCAGTTCCGATACTTCCTGCAGTTCAAGCAAATCCGTATAGGCAGCGTCGATTGTGACTTCTTTCATGCCGGACTGGAGTAGTTTTTCCAGACGCCGGACCTCTTTCCCTACCTTTTTCAAAAGTTCCGCCGCTGTCTCTGCTCCATTTACCAGGTCATAGAATAATGTCACATGGTCCTTGTGCTTGTAACCACTGAAGAGCTGTACAGATTCCTGTACACCGAAGAGACAGGTTTTGGGTACCAGGTACTCAGCGTTCATCTTAATCGTTGTTCCCCACTTGGATACGATCTGTTCGTAGCCCTGTGGGGAACCTTTAATCATAATGACATAGGGGATTCCCCGTTTTGTCAGCTCCTTCAGAGTAGGGGCATCACAGTAGCCTCTATCCAGGATAACTCCCTTCAACTTGATTTCGCATTTCTCAAGCAAATCAAGAAGCTTCTTCATAGCGTTCTTGTCTACCAGGCCACCGCGATAGACATCAAAAGTGACAGGCTTTCCATCTGTGGTGACAGCAAAGCTGTAGCTGACAATGTTTACATTCTTTCCAGATTTAGCCTTTCCTTTTTCAGCTAGCTCCACCCCTTCGCTACGACAGTCTCCATTTGATCCGTCAATACAAACCCAGACCTCTTCAACTCCATCTGCTTTGCACTGCTTCGCCCACTTCTCCTTCAGTGCTTCCATCTGTCCGTCAGTCATCCGATGTTCAAAGAGATCTGAATACCAGCTGTCGCTCCTGCTTTCCTTAGAATAGATCAGTTCGCCATGCATACGCTGGGAGAACATATAGCTGGCATCGCTGTGGTGCAGTACGTTATACATGACATAGTCCATCAACGAGTCAGCAACATCTACTCCATACACCGAATCCAGGATATCCTTGATTCCGGTTTTCTCATTCACAGCTCGGAATGAGGTGAACATCCCAATCCGCTTAATGATTGGAGACACCTTCCTGCTGACAAGCTCTTCCCATTCCTTTGGGAAAATTGTCTGATAGCTTGACGTTGGATGCATCAGTGTTGTGCTACCCTGACACTGATGACCGATCGTAGTACGCTTGGGCTGGGCGTATCCTTTCTCCCGGTTGAAAGGAGCTTCAATAACATATTTAATCAGAGCGGGCATCCCGTTCTTCTGTTTTTCGATCGTTACGTGGCTCTTTGGAATATCCACTTTGAGCTCTCGGTAGACTGCCATAATTATTTAAACCTTCCGAATTTAGATTAGTCCGATTAGGACTAAGTTATATTAAAGTTTTTAATTAATTATGTCAACAACTTTAAAACGATTTTTCCTTAGAAAATCAAGGATTTCGACCTTTCGACTTAGTCCTATTTCCGGAATCAATGTCAGAAATTAGTCCCGGAATCAGGAAGGTTAAAGT
>OMYE01000102.1 GCA_900315145.1 uncultured Pseudomonadota bacterium
TCACACCTACAGTCAGGATGTGTTCAGCAAGATTACCGGCAAGTACTATACAACCCTTGACTTATCAGGCTGCGGTAATTCTACAGATCCGAAAAATGCTATGGTAAGCCGTTTCATTCGAGATTCATTGGAGTACTGGGCTACAGAATATAATATCGACGGTTTCCGTTTTGACCTGGTAGGTATATTCGATGTGGCTAATTTCAAGGAATGGGGTGAATACTTGAACAACAAGTATCCAGGACGTAATTTCCTCATGTATGGTGAACCATGGAACGGTTATGCTACTGACCCTTCTGAAAGCACCCGTGTAAGACTTGGAACAATCAGAAATGCTGTCAGTGGTCATGTAGGCGTATTTAACGGTAAGTACCGTGAATGCCTCAAGGGTGACAGTGATGGTAAGAACGGTGGCTTCCTGTTTAACATGACCTATAAAGATCTCGGTGATGTTGATGGTAATTTCGGCTGTGTGATGGCAGGTATCAAGGGCGGTGTCGGTAACAGCACCAATACCTGGACGCCTCTCTTTGCAGCTGATCCTGAACAGGCCGTGCAGTATATTACAGCTCATGATAATCTCAACTGGACTGATAAGATCGCCAAAATGGCAATCACCGGAGACTATGCAAAGCGTCTGCAGTCATACGGTAACGGCGTGATTTTAGTAAGCCAGGGTATTCCGTTTATTCACGCCGGTGAAGAATTCGGCCGTACAAAGAACATGAATGCAAATTCATACAAGAGTACAGACGGTTCAAACGACATAGACTGGAATGTTAAGTCAAATTATATGAGTACTTTCAATTACTACAAGGGAATGATTGCTATCATCCAGCCTTCCGTATGACTACCAAGGAGCAGATTGAACAGAACATTACCGGTGAGTACATTAATGGTGCTGTTGTTGTTACCATTAACGGAGGAGCCGTAGGTGACTCATGGGATACCATCAAGATGGTTGTTAACAGCGGTAACAATATTGAAATATCCGGTGTTGACGGCTGGTCAAAGAAGGTTCATGCGGTAACTGTAAATGAAGACGGTACTGGGGGTTCAAATGAAGCCCAGGGTACTGCAGTAACAATCTGGTACAAAGAAAAATCCAAGTAGTAATACATATATTAGCTGGAGGGATATCCTCCGGCTATTAAAAGAGGTAAAAAATGTTTAAACTTAATAAGTTAACTATCGCACTTCTGTCATCAATAGCAGTTACTGCTTGTGGTGGCGGTGGTGGCTCATCAGGTGATGACCCAAAACCAAATGACGAGACTACCAGTTATTCACTGGAGGTCCATGTAAACGGTCAGTTAAATAAGACATCAGCAAACACATCTGCGGCTTCGACTTCTTATAAAGTATGTCTTGATACCAACCTTGATAATTCATGTGCAGGAGAGGTTACTGAGCAAGAGACTAATGCCGGCGGTATTGCAAATATAGAGTGGGATACCGGTAAAGTCAGTAAAGATGTTGCAGGAAGCAGTTATGTACTTGCGTATCCAGCTGACGGCTCAACCGACGAAGTTCTCAAGTATCAGCTTAACAGACTTAAGTTAAAATCTGAAAAAGACGGAAAGGGGGTTTATAATCCGCTGGAGCTTAATGCTGTTACCAATATTCAGAGAATTTTAGGACAGAAAGATTTTGCAAATATCATTGGGGCTCCGGAAAACAGCGATTTCGCAACACTTAACCCGCTTGATTCTAGTTCAGTAGTCCGTAAAATCCTGCTTAATTCATTTATTGAACTTGGCTTCGGTTCAAAGGATGTAGATACAATCGGAAGTGCTCAGCTTAAAACTTTGATAGAAAATGCCTACAGTGTTCTTGGCGAAGCCATGAATAAGACAAGTGATTATGATTCTCTGGTGCAGAAGGTTCTTGAGAATTTTAGAGCGGACACTATTTCTAATCCGTTCCATGATTTAATTTCAGGCCCGGTACCAGGACCATATCCTGTAGCTATGTTTGACTATATTACTGATGAATGTACAGTCAGCTTCACCGATAAGTCCACTGTTCCGGAAGGAAAGAGTTTAAGCTATGTATGGAGATTCGGTGACGGTGTAACTTCATTAGAGCAGAATCCGGTACATGATTATAAAAAGTCCGGAACCTATAACGTTAAGCTTGTAGTATCTGATTCAGCTATCAGTGATGAAATATCCAAGGATGTTAAAGTCAGCTGTTCAGGTAATCCGGATCCGGAGCCTACACCTCATCCTCCTGTTGCTAACTTCATTACAACCATAAATGGTCTGACTGTTACATTCACTGATGCATCATCAGATGAAGATGGCGACAGTCTGACTTATAACTGGGATTTCGGTGACGGACAGACCTCTGATAAATCCAATCCTGTTCATACCTATGCAACTGTAGGTACTTATACTGTTAAATTAACAGTTAAGGATAAAGATTCCGAGGATACTCACACATCCAGTGTGGTTTTGACACAAACTGATCCTGTTAATAATCCGCCTGTAGCAAAGTTCGGTATCAAGAAGAATTCATCCGATGGTACAGTTGAATTTGAAAACAAGTCAAGTGACCCTGATGAGGATAAGCTTACCTATAAGTGGGATTTTGGTGATAACTCTGAATCTACAGATGCTTCACCGACCCATAAGTATGCAGAATCCGGCGATTACAAGGTAATACTTGTGGCATATGACGGTAAGGACTATTCAGAAAAATCAACCATGACAGTTCACGTTGAGATCAAGGATGGACCTCAGCCACCTGTAGTGAATAATCCTCCGGTTGCAGACTTCTCTTATGAGATAAAGGATAATGTCAAGGTCCAGTTTACAGATAAGTCCAGTGATCCTGACGGTGACAGTCTGACCTATAAGTGGGATTTTGGTGACGGCAATACATCAACTGATAAGAATCCTTCACATACATATACTGAATTCAAGACCTACACAGTAGTTCTGAAAGTTTATGATGAAGAAAAATTAACTGATTCTAAATCAGTTAAAATTACAATCGTTGATCCAAACGAGGTCGTACTTGACTGTACCCTTTAAGATAACTGAATCTTAATTCTGAAAAAAACCGGGCAATGCCCGGTTTTTTCGCATACAGGCTTCCTACTTTTAATTTATCGTTAAAAAATTACAACGTGCAATAAATATATTTAATGGTGTTAATTACTGATTCTATGAATTCCCCCAAAAATATTTCTGATTTTTTGTTAAAAAGGTGTTAAATACGTGATTTAAAGTGTATTTTTTTTCAAAAGTTTACGTTACAATTATTTTTTGAAAACTTTTTCATGAACTAATGTGCGAGTAAATTAAATGAAATTTAATTATACAAAAATAGCTACTGCGATGCTTGTAAGTGTTGGTGTTACAGCATGTGGCGGCGGTGGTGGCTCCTCAGGCGATAACAATAACAACAATAATAATGACAGTGAGTCAGTTTCCTATATTGTAAATTCCATTTCTCAGGGACTTGAAGCTGAGTATCTGTCCGGTGCAACTATTTGTTTAGATGTTGATAATGACAACAACTGCACATCGGCTGATATTAATGTGAAGCTTATAGATTCATATGGTAATGCTGAACAGAAATTTAATGAGAATGATGTTGATAGAGGTTCAGACATAATTGTTGTCACCTCAAACGGCAATGTGTATTCATATAAGCTGGATAAAAACAGCGTTTCCCTGAATGCTCAGGCTTCCGCTTTAAATGAAAAGAGCGTAGCGCTGGCTATTAATCCAATGACCACATTAGTAAACAAGTATGCTAGAGATAATAATCTCAGTTTCGATTCAGCTACTGAAAAACTGGCTCAGATACTTGGAACAACCGGCAAGGAATTAAATAAGAGACTTTCCAAAGATACTCCTTCCTTTGTTTTTGCAAAAAGTTTATACAGCAATAATCACATTTTGAATGCAGGTGTACTTTCTAAAGTTCAGGGGGCATTTTCCAAGATAAAAACTGCTCTCAGCAACGGTGTAACTACAGATGCAATTGTTACATCATATAAGGAATATGCTGATTTTGATCATATTCCTAGCGGTGATGATGTAGAGAAGAATAATAAGCCGGTTATTACCAATATTTCAAATTACACTTCAGGATGTCATACAAAGCACTTTGATGCAGTTGCAACTGATGCTGATAATGATGTATTAAGCTATACCTGGTATTTTGATGACAACAAGACTGAGAACAAAAAGAGTGTAGAACACTCCTTTATGAATACCGGACGTCACACTGCAGTTCTTGAGGTTGCCGACAAGTACAGCAAAGTTGAGCAGGAAATTAGTTTTGAAGTAAACAATGATATGTGCGGTGCGGAACTGAATGCAGGTTTCGTTTTTGAAAAGGCTGACAACAGCAGAACAGTCAAGTTTACAAGCACTTCAACCGGTTCTATTGAAAAGTATGAATGGGATTTCGGTGATGGAGAAAAATCAGCGTTTGCCAATCCGGAGCATACCTATGAGGCTGACGGTAAGTATACTGTAAGTCTGGTGGTTACAGATGCTGATGGCAATAAGTCAGCAGCTCAGACTCAGGATATTTATATTTCTGTTAACGATGATCCTTTCGTGCCTGTGGTGAATAAGGATATTTCAGGTTTAACAGTCAAGCTGTCATCAGGTATTGAAGATTCCAAGTGGGTATTCAGTGACGGCACTACTGAAGAAGGTGCCGAAGTAGTACATACTTTTGAGAAGTCTGGAACATATACTGTAGTTCTGATGTATTCTGTTAACGGTTACAGCAAGTCAATGAATATTGAAATCCAGGTTCAGTCAGTTGACGAATTATCAGCTGAAATCAGACAGGTTTCTGTAAATTCTTTAACCGTGAAACTTGAAGCAGATACTGTTAATGCTTCAGCAAATGCTACATATTCGTGGGATATGGGTGACGGCAAGACTGAAAACGGAGTAGCTATCACACACTCCTATGATGAAGAAGGCGAATATCAGGTTGTACTGACCGTTGCTGACGGGGATAAAAAAACAACAGCAGCTACCACAGTTAATGTAAAGGCGGACGTGATTAATCATGCTCCTGAAGCAGGTTTTACATTTGATGTGGATGGGGTAACCGTTGAATTTACCAATACTTCCAAAGATGCCGACGGTGACGCTCTTACTTATGAGTGGGATTTCGGTGACGGAACATCTGTAAATGATCAAAATCCTGTTCATACATATGCTGATAAGGATGCTACATATACCGTATCTCTTGTGGCTAAAGATAAGGAAACATCAAATAAAGCTGTTAAGACTGTTACCATAAAAAAACAGGATGTAGACGTAAATCATCCGCCTGTTGCCAAGCAGAATATTTCAGTAAACGGTATGGTAATAACCTATAAGTCAGAATCAACCGATGAGGATAATGACAGTCTTACATGCGAATGGGATTTCGGTGACGGTTCAAAGTCAAAGGAATGTTCAGGTACACATGAGTACAGTAAGGACGGAGAATATACCGTTACATTAAAGGTATATGACGGCAAGGATTACAGCAGTGTTGCAGAGAAGGTTGTCAAAGTTAAGGATGATACTGTAGCCGGAGATCTAAAGGTTGATTTCAAATACACCTTTACCGGTTTAAGTGGCAGTGTCACACCTTATATTGTTAAAGGTAAATCAACAAATGCCAAATACTCATGGGATTTCGGTGACGGTATTACCTCAAATGATAAGGCTCCTTCAGTTACCTACACAAGTGGCGGTGAAAAGACAATTCTCCTTACAGTGACCACTGACAGCGGTACCGCAACAAAGAGTTATTCAATTACTCTTGTGGAAACAAATGCAGTTGTTCCGTCAAAGAAGGGGATATATTATAAAGGACAAGCTGATGGTATTTATATATGGAATAGCGACGGAGCCCTTGCCGGTGAATGGCCTGGTGCTCAGATGGTTGCTGCCAGTGAAGATTCCGGCTGGTCATTCTATGATACCTCTGCCTTAACTCAGACAACTGTAAACGTAATCTTCCTTAAAGGCGGTGAGAAGATCACTGGTGATCTGAATAATGCTCCGGTTTCCGGATGTTATGATGGTGTTTCATGGACAGTTGCCGATAAATGCGTACTGTCAGGAAGTGCTCCTGTAACCCAGACCGGCGGTTATACTGGAGGCTCTGACGATGATGACGATGATGATCACGGCGATCATCATGGTGAAGAGAGCGAGGAAATTAACAGTGATATTCCTTGGTACAAAACAGAAGGGGCTTATTTGAATTCAACAGCTGATGTTTCAGGTGTTGAGTCTGCTCCATACATTAAGCCAAATCTGAATCCTGGCAGCTATCACAGTGATCAGACTTTGAAACTGACAACTGAAGATGCTGACAGAAATTCCGTTGATGCCACAATTTACTATACTCTGGATAATACTGAGCCTACTAAGAATTCAAAAGTATACACCGGACCGATTGAACTTAAGGATACATCAGAGGATGGTTTGGGTACCGCATACAGACTTCGTGCACTTGTAGTCGGTGAAAACGGTGTGGCGCAGGAACAGCATTTCTTCTGGTTTATTAAATCAAAGAATCCTGTTCCGGCTGAGGCAACAGATTTCCGCGATGAATCCATCTATTTTGTGGTTACTGCCCGTTACTTTGATGGTGATGAAGAAAACAACTATTACTGCCGTGACCGTTTTGATATAACCGATCCTTCATGGAGAGGAGACTTTAAAGGTCTGATAGAAAAGCTTGATTACATTAAGGGTATGGGCTTTACCGCAATCTGGATTACTCCTCCTGTAGAAAACCGTTCAGGTCTCGATTATCACGGCTATCATGCCTATGACTGGTTCCAGCCGGATTTAAGACTTGAAAGTCCTGGTGCTACCTACTTTGACTTTATCAAGGCAGCGCATGCGAAGGGAATCAAGGTCGTTCAAGACGTAGTGCTCAATCACTCAAGTAATTATGGTATTCGCGGTCAGACCTATATTGATAAGATTCCTACCAAGTATTATGTTGACGCACAGTATGGCAAGGACGGAATCAGTATGGGCGGTATTTATGAAAAGAATATCGGCGATTACAAGTCATTGAACCGTTGTGATAATGATAATCCTGTAGCACCTGAATGGCATCGTCGTGTCTGTGCTGGCGACCCGGATGCAGCAAAGACATTTACCGTAAAATTTACTGATGATACTGTTCCTGTTGACGGACTTGCTACAACAGCCAAGTCTTATCCGAACTATTACTGGAGTCCTGCAGTCAGCCAGTCTTATATGAACGCTATGGTTAAGATGTACATAGACATGGGTATTGATGCCATCCGTATTGATACCTTGAAGCATATGCCGAGGGCAGATGTTATGGCTATGACTTCCAAGTGGCAGAAGTATAAGCCGGGCATGTTCGTCTTCGGTGAAGCTCTGATTAAGGGATTCGGTGATAACACTCCGGAACAGCTGCATCCTTGGTTCTACACCAGAACCAGTGAGGCAGGAGCTGAAAAATCAGGCGATTCAGGTATTTCCGTACTTGATTTCTCTCTGATGAGTACCTTCAGAGATAATGTCACCAAGGGTAGTCTGAATGGTCTTGCCGATGTGTTTAACAACTTTGACAGCTGGTATGCCGATCCTACCAAACTGGTAACATTCTTCCAGAATCATGACTTGACTCCGGATAATACCTGGTCAGGCTCAGGTGCTCAGCACTGCTGTGAAAACAGAGAATTTTCAGCACTGGCATATAATGTTCTGTGGACAGTGCGCGGTATTCCTGTGATGTATGCGGGTGATGAGACCGGTGTCCGCATAGGGCTGCCTCCTGATTTGACAGGTAACGACGATTTGGTTAAGGATACAGGAAGAATCTATCTCGGTGATTCACTGGATAACGGTGACCCTATTATCGGTCATGTTACCGACCTTAACGCCATCAGAAAGACATCCAAAGCACTGAGAAGGGGTAAACTTAAAGTGTTAAGCGGTGATCCACTGGTATTTGAAAGAACCTACGGAAATGAAAATGCTATCGTGGCTATTCCTTCAGCTAGCGGAGCAACTGTGACCGTGACCGGTGCAACTGACGGTTCATACGTTGATGTAGTTACAGGTCAGGCATATACTGTATCCGGCGGTTCCGTAAGTCTTGGTAATATTCCTGGTGCAAGTATGAGAGTACTTGTTAAGGATTATACCGGTCAGAAGGTTACCGGAAAGAGTCAGTTCCTGAAGTAAAATAAAAATTTACCTTTGGTTAAAGCGAATCTGGTTACCCAGATTCGCTTTGTTGTTTTATAGGCCGGTGTTTTGAAGAATAATATTAGCTAATTCAAACTGGTAGTCGGGTATTACAAAATTTTTAATTTAATTTTGCCGGATATATATATTTCATTGTTTTTGATAATAAGTAGAACGGAACAGAACATAAAAACAAAGCAGATTTATGAAGAGTTACTTATAGCAGAAATGCTAATATTGTTTGACCTGGATAATGAAAAAATCAGGTTTTGTATCAAGCAGATCCTACGGGATTCGTAGTGGTTGCATAAATAGACTAATAGTGGAGTAAAGTTTTGTACAAGAATAAATTAATTATGATTTTATAATGCAAATCACAGATTTAAAAAATTGTTAAAATATTGTAAATTTATATTTGAAATCATTTTCATAATGTAATATTATTTAAATTTATAAGGTAAAAATAAGTTGACTTCGCATAATCATGAATATGCGTTTTTTTTTTAAGTTCAATCTTATTAATTTACTTAGTTCCCTGAGATGAGCTCAATGTTTAAATTTATAGGAATTAACAATGAAATTTACTGCTTTATCTTTAGCAATTACATCTGCTCTGGCTGTTACTGCATGTGGTGGCGGTGGCGGTGGCGGTGGTAGCGATAATCCTTCTAATCCACCGGCTTCTGAGAAAATCACCCAGAATATTAATTATACCGGTTATTCTGCTTCTGATGC
>OMYE01000148.1 GCA_900315145.1 uncultured Pseudomonadota bacterium
CTGGCTGGTATCAGGTATCAATGAAGGTAAGACCTCATTTCAAGTATATGGGGGCTTCATTCACACTTTCTCTGGTTGGTAAACTGGATAAGAGTTAATATAGGCGGGTTGCGTTTTATATCTCTTTGAACTTTATGTTTATTTGAAGAAGCCGGTGAGTGATTCACCGGTTTTTTTATATATTATGACGGGAATTTGTGTTTTTTCACTTCTTCGGTATAAAGTTCACTTAACCTAAATTCCCGTGAGTAATTTATAACTACATTAAATGCTATGTCTCATCATCAGATGAATACTTCGTCAATAAATTGTTTTGGGGTTAACAGCTGTTTAACTAAATCTATAAGTAGTTCATAATATATAATAAATATTTATAGGTTTATTCTTAATGAATAAAATTATTTCTATTGGCTAGGCTGTAAAAATGCTTGGTGTTCATGGCCAGACATTACGTAACTGGGAAAAATCCGGCAAATTAAAGCCGGACAGTATTTCTCCAGGCGGGACAAGAAGGATAAACTGTAGTAACCAAAAACTATAGAGAATTTAGGTTTTATGAAGCGGCAGAAAACTTAAAGGAAGTATCTCTAAGGTACCGGCTGTACAGATTGCTTTAAAGGATCGGCAGAGCTTTTGTAAAACAGCGAGTTTCCCGACAGTAATCTAAGAGAAGATGTTAAATAATTTTATAGCGCTTATGCGTGTTAAGACCTGTTGCATGGTGGAAAGTTCATTATTTAAGCTTGGTATCAAGCCGAAACGTGACCGGATTTTAACTTTAAAACCTCGAAAAATAATTGTTTTTTGAGAGTGATGAATATCACATAAAATAAGCATTTTTGAGCTTATAATTCAAATTAAGGTTGATGCAGAAAATAAAAAAGCTGATACCGGGAATTTATCTTTTTAACTACATTCAAGGAGCAGTAACATGGCTTTAACAATGTATATGAAGGTCACCGGTAAGAATCAGGGCGAAATCAAAGGCTCCTGCGACCAGGGTGGCGACAAGAAGGACAAGATCCTCGTTTACGGTACTGATCATCAGGTTGAAATTCCACGTGATACCCACACTGGGTTGCCAACCGGTCAGCGTATTCACCTGCCTATCTCCATCACCAAGGCAAAAGATGTGGCATCTCCAAAGCTTTTTGCAGCATGCTGTAAGGGCGAACAGGTTTCTGTTGAACTGGACTTCTACCGTATCAGTCCTACCGGTGAGGAAGAGCTGTATTTCAAGATTACTCTTGAGGATGCAATCATCGTTAATATCAAGGAGTACACTCCGTTAACGTTCCTGCCTGACAACAAGCCTTATCATGACATGGAGGATGTATCTTTCACCTATTCAAAGATCACCTGGTCATATGTTGACGGCAACGTTGAATTTACCGATGACTGGAAGGCATAATTTACCACACGAGTAAGGTTGACTTAAGAGAAGGGAGACTTGGTCTCCCTTTTTTGATGTCCGTTGCCGTCGGCATCATAACAGTTTTGCCGGCTGATGCTTTCTGTTAAACGGCGGTGAATATTCTGAGTTCTCATTTGTAAATTCGTAACTTTCATGGTGTTTTATATTTTTTTATAACTCTTAGCAGGTGGATGATAAAATATACTGAAGAGTTGGTTATCCTTATTGTATGACTGCGGTTCCATAGCTGCAGCCTTGACCTTTTCCGGAAAACTTTTTCCGGCGTTTGCAGAAATTTTTGGGTGAGAATTAAAATATGACTCAGCAGTATATTCCGGCAGTTGCAGAAAAAGAATCACAAAAGCCTCAGAACAGAAAGGAAAAGAGATCTCCTCTGGATATATTTAAAAATGCAGATATCAGTCATCTGAAAGTTTCCAGAGAACAGGCCAGAAGCTGGAAGAAAGAGGCTTTTAAGGCCGGAGGAACCATGAGATTCTGGGGGCTTGCCTTAATCTCGCCGGTTCTTGTATTTCTGGCACTCTTTAATCTTACTGTTCTTCCTTTCTGGTTGGTTATAATAGCCTTTGAATTTCTTTCAGTACTTTTCAGTGTTTATTTTCTGGTTGTAAGATGCAGAGTTGCCGCGAATATCGGGGATATTCTGCTTAAAGTTTCCGGTAAGACCGTACAGTTAGGACTCTTTGCCGTTATAGATATTCTCCTTCTGTTGCTGGTAGTGGGGCTTTTAACCATAAGCAGTCTGGGATACGGAATGGTGCAGATTGTCTCCGGCGGTGCCGTCCTCGCTGTAAGTTCAGAAAGTGATGTGGTAGCTAACATAAAATCTGTAAATCAGACCATTCATATACTTTCTTTTATAACCGGCTGGGTTATCTGTTCCGGATACTGCTTCTTTAAGCTTTTTACTGCTCCCCTGATTGTTCTTACTGATATGCATGTTTTTCAGGCGGTAAAGATTAACTGCATGGCGGCGGCAGCAAATTTCAGGTATGTACTTCCGGTGATGCTGGCGTACGGATTCATTGTCAGTACAGTTATTAAATTTGTCGAGATGACGGCAAATCTGATTTTTACACTCTTCAAGATTGTAATTACCAATATGGATTTGCTGTTTGACGGCGGGGATGGTTTTTACAGAATTCTCTATATTCTGCTGTTTATTTTTATATCCTTTATTGTGCTTGTTTTGGCTGCTGTTTTCTGGCCGGGATTGTATTACAGCGGTCAGAGCGCCGCGCTAAGAGATATTTTCTGGCATGATCTGCCGCAGAGTAATAATAATCAGATCGTTCATGATGCTGATATGAGTAAGGAAACCCCGAATGTCCGGTAAAAACGCTATGTCGCCGCAGTATGCCTCTGTCTTTACACATAGGATAAAAGAACAGAGCTACGGCTGATGACCTTGTAGAGCATGAATTGTTACACAAATTCAAGTCTCGGTTATAAGAATATCATGGCTAAAGGATGCTCTATCAAATATCATTGAATAGATGATGGATTGTCTGCCGGTTATTGCTTACGTGATAATAAAAGGAGCTAATAATGAAAAGTCAGTATGATTACATAACCCCGGGTGAGGTTGAGCCGGAGTCTCTCAAAAACTTTGAACCGGGTGAATATGAAATTGTTGCAAATTTTCCAAGTAGAATTGCCACAGTATCTGAAGGCGTTCAATGGTTGGTCAGTTTTTTTTCCAAAAGAAATATGCTGACATTTGCCAAAATACTGCCGATAGCCCTCATTATGAATGTTATTACCTCTGACTTTTTTATCGGTACTCCGCTGAGAGCATTTTTGGAGGGGAGGTACGGGATCTGTGTCCTCTCTGTGCTGGCTGATTTATTATTGTGTTTATTATTTCAGATAATGATCTGGCTCTACATCGTAAGGTCGGAAATAATAGTTAAAATTCCTGTCAGGGATTATCTCACTCACGCACTCAGAGTATTTAAGGAGAAAGCCTCTTCTGTTGCCGTCCTGTTTTCTGCACATGTTGTGATTTATGCACTGATAGTTTTCAGTACGTGTCTGCTGATTTATCTGCTTGTTCCACATAATGAAATAGATATTTTTATGGACAGCGGGGAATACTATCTGCATAAATTTGATGATTTGATCTCAATTGATTTCAGAGACCACCGGGATGCCCAAAGGATCCTGACACTCTGGTTACGTGAATTTGATGCGGTAAAGATAGCACCTTTATTCAAGGTGTCTTTAATCGGCAGTTTTACAGCCATAATCGGCGGGTTCCTTTATTATATGCTGACGATTTATGCTCTGCCTCTGGTAATATTCAGCAGAGTGGGAGTGATGAGAGCTCTGGTTGAATCATTTAAGGGATTTTCTAAAAATGTTTTATCACTGACAGTTGCCGGATTATTGGTTGTAGTCATTGATAGCTGTGTGTCCGCCTGTTTTTCTGCGATGCCTTTCTCCGACATCATTATCTCAACTCTGACAATCCCATTTAATATTTTTATTTTTTATCTGTCAGCTAAAACCATATTCTGGCACGGGAATTTAGAGAGTTTCAGTTCGC
>OMYE01000149.1:0-3943 GCA_900315145.1 uncultured Pseudomonadota bacterium
CGAAACATATTGGAGTTGCAGAGAAAAAGGAAGACTGAAAAACCAGAATATTATCGATTTGGATGAAGACATAGTGGAATCGCCGCCTGGTGATTCTGATAAAACTAAACGAAAAGAGCAGAAATCGGTTTCAAAAACTTTGCGTAGCTATATTTTCGGAATAATCACCGAAAAGGTCGCTATTTATCAGCATTCTCTGGTAAGGGACGCTGAGCTGCCGATACAACTGCTAATAGATAACAGTGCCGAATCAAATGCATTTCTTATGAGTGATGCTTTTTACAAATTCTTCAAGAAATGGACCGACGATAAAGGTATAACTTTGAAAGATGGGACCTCTGTACTGCTTATCCACGGTCTGTGCTGGGTGCACGTAAAACGATACTTTGTCAGTGTAGTGAATTTTGCTACTGATAAAAACGGCAATGTGATAAAGTCTTATTCAAAACAGGGGTGGGATGCTGATATTGATTTTGTAAAAGATATAATCAACCAAATTTCCGGTTGTTTCAAAAAGTTCAATGAACTTACCGCCATCTGCGAAAACGATAGTACCAAAGATATTGTCGAACTAAAAATGACTCAACTGAAACCTTTAGTTGACAAGGTGTTTGCCACCGGCGAAGCGTTTAAAGCCAGTCATTACGACGAACAGAATAAAACATGGAACTGCAGCGAACGAACCAAAAAAGCAGTCAACTATCTGCTAAACAACAAGTCCGGTCTTGAAGCTTTTCTTAGCAGTCCTCACGGCATCATGCACAACAATCGGATGGAACAGTCATTTAGGGAACTTAATGTTTTGAGAAACTCAATGATGGCGAATGATACTATCCATGGAGCAGAAACTCTTGCTTTGTATTATTCTCTTTACAAGACTTCCCAAATGAACGGTTTGGATTTTAAGTATTATTTGAGAGAAGTGATAACCACTATGATGAAACATATAGATCAGATTGAATTTGAAAAAAATGAAAAGGGAACGATCATAGGATACCGTGGTCATCACATTCCAAACGAAGTTCTTGAATCTATAGCTCCGTGGAATTTAGCCAAGAAATTTGACTCTGAAAAGAAATGATCGGAAATCATTTCCGACCATTTACAAATTTTTCGATCATGAGGTCATTATGGAGCGTTTACCAAGTTTAAGTCCCATATAATTTCTAATGAGGTTTTAGATTAACTCATGCCGTGGAGCAAAAATTTTAATAAATATAATTTCCAGTTCAAGAGGTCATTATAGATGCGTTTACTGTATTCTGTTTAGATCTCAATTCTGTAAACCAATTTACTTATTTTTTTCTATAAAAGTTTTAGCCTGCTCTATACCACCAAGATTAGTTACTTTTGTAAAACCTGCTTTTTCTAGCATCTGTTTTGCAAATTCGGCTCTTTTCCCAGATCTACAATAAACATAAATAGTATCGTCCTTATTTATGTTATTTTCATTTATTCCCTCAATGATTTTGGAATGTTCAATATTAATGGCATTATCAATATGATCACCGGCATATTCTTCAGCTGTTCTCACATCTATATAATAAGTTTCAGCATACAAATTTGCTGAAACAAGTGTGAATAATGTTGAACAAAATATTTTTTTTACAAGATCTCTCATTTCAATAATTCCTTAACTGCTTCATCATTTAAAATATTATCTCTAAGATATCTAAACAACTCTGTTGAATAATTTACATTTCCAGTTTTTTTATTATCCCTAGCCTTTACAATAAGTTGCCTTAATTTATTTTTATCTACGCTCTCATTACTATATGAAAGTTTATTAACAATTTGCATATAATCATCACTCGTCAATAGACTATTTCTCAATTGCTCTAATCGATGAAACTTTGTATTATTGGCTAATTTTTTGCTTATAGTAAAATTAACTTGTTCTTCCAAGTGACTAACTAAAGTTTCATCACAACTTCTCAATAATCTTTCAATATGAAGCATTTGACGTCTAAAAGGTTCAAACTGACTATTTTTTTTAAATTTTTTTGCGCAGATTAGTTCATCCTTTAAAAAATCAGCCTCACCGAAATCTATTCTCTCAAATTCATTATCCCTCAAATCAACAATCTGCTCAGCAAATACATTCAGTTTTTTAGAATCTCTTTTTTTTTGACTCTTACTTATCCAATCATCATATTCGTTAATCTTATCAGTATAATACATGAATTCCTCTTTAAAACTGGGTTTCTTTTTTGAAACTATCTGCAATATCTTTATTAATTAAAGATATCACTGAAAGCAACCACCAAAATCCTAAAAATATTGCTATAAGCATTGCGCTGAGTGTGTATACATTAATTGGAATACCCCATACATATGATTTCGAATATACATTGATAGGTTCACTATATCTGATACTAGTATTCATACTGTTTGTTCCAAAAATCAAGGTATTACCCTTTATTTCAAAATGTTCAGTATTTTCATGTATAATTTTGTTAAGATCTGATAATTGATAGTCTGTCTCTCCACTTATTTTGATATCAGAAATTTCAACAGTACCAACATTCCTATCAAATAAAAATTTAAAATAGCTAATATTATTCAAGTTCTTTAATTCAAATTTTGAATCAAACTCTCCTGCATTTACATGGAAACTCTGCATCTCATTATCAGAGTATATTTCCTTCTGTTTGTTAGTGTAATAAACTTTTATGTTCTGTTCTTGATCAAATTTTGTCTTCATTGATATTGTTATAGGATCATGTTCTAAAATAGCAGTTCGTAATCCATATGCGATAGAACTAATCAGTGTGATGAACATAGAACAAGCTAAAAATCTAAGAAAATATTTTTTTATATCTGACAGCATAGTTATCTCACAAAACATATAAATTATTTAGAATTATAGCATATAAAATAACTCAATAAAAAAAATGCTAACATGTAAAGTATTAGGTCTAAAATCTCTAGCTTAGACCTTTTTAAAATTCCAAGGCATAGCCTTTTCAAGAATTGCATTTCTCTCTTCAGGTTGAATACCTGGAGCGTTCAATTCTTTTTGGTGCAATCCTATATATCGGAACAAGTATGCAAGGTATTCTCCCAGATTCACCCCGTGTTTTTTACAGGTTTCATGAAATGATGAAAATACGGCTAAAGACTTTGCTCCTTCAACTGAAGCAAATCCACTGGCAGTTGAATGCCTTAACACTGCGAAGTCACGTATAGCCCGCTCTGCATCAGAGTTATCCAAAGGAGCATTTCCATCCTCCATGAGTCTGGTGAATTTTTCCCACTGGTTGTATGCGTACTTGACCGCTTTTATAAACTTGGCTGTATATACCTCCGAGGGGTTTTTACATGCCTGCATTTTCCTGTAGCATTCATCAACCAGTTTCTTAATTTCGTTGAATTTTTCTCTTACCTCTCCCTCTTTCCTTATTTTGGTCCGTTCTTCAGCGGTTTTGCATTCCTTGTCCCTGTGAAAGATGAATTTCAGAAGATTTATTATCTGCTCCGAAATTATGTAATCCTCGCTGTTCTCATTCTTGTGGTTCTTATGCACGTCATAAACATCCCAGAAATATCTGCGAAGATGGACCATACAGCCAACCAGAACAGCGGTGAAGTTTCCTTTATCTATATTGAGAGGGAGGAAAAGGCAAGCACTTTTTTTGATTAAATCCGAAAATTTTTTACCCGTATCCAACCATCCACTAACATATTGATATAGCTGTATTTCTGGGGATTTTTTTACTTCAAACTGTCTTTTACTGAAAGCAATAAAAATTCCTCCGCGTAAAACAGGCTGTTTGCAGAGTCAGTTCATCTTTGTCAGAACAGAGCCGGCAATATCTTTAAATCTTACATTTGATTTAGGGATGAACGGAGTCAACTCATGGAAAGAATATACATCAGCACCGCGTTCAATCTCCTCTTTGGTATTTTCAATTACCTGACGGACCGTTCTATCGGTCAGCGA
>OMYE01000149.1:3949-5411 GCA_900315145.1 uncultured Pseudomonadota bacterium
TTCCCGTTGTAACTGATAAGTCCGTCTTTGGATATTCTTCTATATTCGGTAGTTGTAAATGCAGCATCAAGAACCTGCGGATCAGGAATTCTGGCAGTTATGGCAGAATCCTTTTCAAAAGCCTCGTCCGGTGATAGAATGGTTTTATTGTTGGAACTGTCGTATTCCACCAGTGCCGAGTGCTTTGCGCTGTTGTATTCACGGATGCGGTTTTCAACAATTTCCTTGAATGCGTCAAACCTTACATCTGTCATACTCTCAAAAGGGATGAACAGATCATCCAGAGTTTCATTGACTCGTTCAAGTGCGCCCTTACTCTGTGGTTTGTAAGGGCGCGATTTTTTGTGAACAATTCCAAGTGTACGGGTACAGTGAAGCATGGCCTTGCCGTTATATATGGAGCCCTGATCAGTCAGTATTGAAGCTGGAACCCCGTGGGTTTCAATCAACTGTCGCAGACTGCTTAATGCAATGGTATCCTGCTGATTGGTTCCGATCCGCCACGATAGTATTTTCCTGCTGTAATTATCCATCCACAGTTGCACATACGGTGTTACGGGCATACCGTTTTCATCAACACAAACACCTCTTGGCGGCTCTTTCACATCTCCCTGAATCTGCTCCATCCGGTGTTCCTTGCGGTAACGTCCGAAAAAGGCTCTGCCGTTCTGTTCCCGTTCCTGCAGAAGCGTACGGCGTCCGAAACCTTCCTCAAACAGGTGCCGTTGCAGAGTACTGCGTTTGACTATACCGGTAAGATTCGGATGACGGGATTCCAGACAGCGTATGATTTCCTTTACACTGATGGTCGGAGTGTGCATCCTCATTACTTTGGCCTCATTCATCAGTGACTCAAATTTGATGAACAGCCGGCAGTCGGAGCGAACCTTCGGATATTGATTACGCAGTCCGGGCAGTCCACCTTTTTCATATCTTTCAATCCACCGTTTCAGGGTTCTTTCCGACAGATTGAATTCAGAGGCTATCTGTGCAATTTGATCTCTGAATTCCCTGCGTCCTTCCTCTGTTTCTCTGTTAATCCTGATAACAGGCGCAATAATCTGCAGTCGGAATGACTCAGCTGATTCATTCCGGTTTTGAATTTTAGGTACTGTTAAAGTCATAGTTCTCCCCTTTTATTGGTAACTGTTTAAAATCTAACCTCCGGGGCTTAATAATCTCCCGGCAGGGCATATTATCCTGGCTATATACCCTAAAGAGTGTTTCGGTGATTTGGATAATGTTCGGACTTTGTAAGAGCACATGGACAGTAAGATTTTGGAAATCGGAGGTGGCGGATTGGATGTCACCGGATTGGACCGGCGTTCAAAATTCATTTCTGAACAGCTGGAGTTCTGGATTTCAAGTGAACGGATTATGGCCGCGCCGGCTTTCTTTATCACTTCGGTAATATTCAGCAGCTTACTCCACCGGCCACGGCTGAAAAAACAATCGTAAATAT
>OMYE01000141.1 GCA_900315145.1 uncultured Pseudomonadota bacterium
TCGGAAATCATCAGATCCTTTACAGCTGAAATGCCGTAAAGCAGCACAGACTGCTCCATCAGAGGAAGAATCTTTTCAAACCATTTTTTCCGGGAATTCAAATCCGGATGAGTCTTTTCCGTCGCAGCAAGAGCTTCAGATATTTTCTGGGCACTCATATTGTCTGATAGTTCAGAATCAAGAGCATGAGGAGCAGCAATGGTATCGTAATACCAGGATGAAATAACATCAGTCTTTTCATCACGATCCATCTTAGGCATCATATTGAAACGGCAGTTATGCATGAGTCCCACGCATCTATCTGCTGAATTATAGAGCTGGAAGCTTGCTAAAATACTTCTGGATCCGGTTCTCAGGATTCTGGCTGTAAGATAAGCCACGTCAGCATCCCTGTAGAGACTGATTCTGCCAAATTTAACCGGCAGATATGCAGAACGGGTATCACTGAACTGTTTCATGGCAAATAATGCATGGAAACCGGCATCAAGTATTCCCGGATGAATTACGTAATTTTCATTGTGGGCCTTTAAGGCCTGCTTATTGAGATGAATTTTTAAAGAATCACCGCAGATATCAATATGATCCACCAGGGCGAACTGTTCACCGTACACAAGTCCGAGACTTTCGGTGATTTTATAAATTTCATCTCTGGAAACTGTTGAGATACCGCCAGAGACTACCTTATCTCCAGCATTATTTACTCTTTCAGCAAAGAAATTATCCTGCCCTCTGATTAAAGCATCATCAACGGTAAGCAGACGTCCCTTGGCATTATGCACCCATTCATCATCAGCGAGATAATCACGGGACTTGATATCAAAAGCCAAAGTGGAATCAATAATTCTGAAACGGATATTCTTGTAATTATCTTTATCAAAAACCAGCGAACTTAATATATCAAGATGTTCAAGACTGATACTTTCGCCTTTGGAGTATAGTGACGCACCTTCAAGAGCCGTTTCAATAAAATCAGCTGCAGCATAAACGCATTCACCGTCAACTACATGATCTCTTAAAAGCCCGTTTTTGGCTGGCTCTAAGAGGTTCTGCCAGGTATTGTCAAGAGATGCTATAGGCCAGCCGAGAAGCGGTGCCACCCGACGCTGTTCTGGAACCTTTTCTGAAGTATCCCTGGTTATAAAATACTGTTCATCCCAGCTGTAGTGCGGCAGGTCAATGAATTTTCCGGCAAGCGGGAAGAAGGAACTCTTATCAGAATGCTTCTGAGACAGATGACATTCAAGGATAACCTGCTGAACCCTTGCCAGATTGTCATTATTAGATAAAAGTGTGGCGGCAACACGGCAGTCAGCCCCGGCCTTTTTACTGATATCCCTTAAGTAACGCTGTAGAATGGCATTGGAACCTATTTCAAGGATATAATCGCAGCCGTCATTTATCATGGCAGTTACCGCCTGACAGAACTGTACCTTTTCCCTGATGTTATGCCACCAGTACTCCCCGTTAAGGGCAGAACCGTCAGCGATTTTTGTCCCCATTACAGCGGAATAGTATACAGTACTGTCTGCTTTATCACTGTCTGAGGATCTGGTTACCCCGACACCTGCCAGCTGCTCCAGAACATCCTTTTCGATCATATTCATGAAGGCACTGTGGAAAGGATAGTCTACATTAAGCACTTTAAAGAAGGTGTTTTTACCGGAGAAGTATTTTTTAAGTTTCTGCAGGGAATCGGTATTACCGGAAACCGTAATGCTGTCAGCTGAGTTAACGGCAGCCACATCCACATCAGTTATTCCAAGCTCCTGTTTAACCGCATTGAATGACTCCTCTGAAACAGAAACAGCAGCCATCTTCCCCATACCGCGGGTTCTGTCCTGAAGCATGCTGCGGACACAGATAACCTTAACAGCCTCATCGAGACTTAAGAGACCAGCCACGTATGAAGCAGCTATTTCCCCCATACTGTGACCGGCTACAGCCCGAGGTGTAACCCCCTCACTCTTAAGCATCTCTGCAAGACACACCTGAATTACAAAAATCAGGGTCTGGGCGATTTTAGTATCCTGAATAAGATCCTTTTCATTATCCTTCGGCTCACCTGACACCAGATTCTTCAATGAATAGTGCAGATAAGCTTCAATCTTGTCAGAAAGTCTGTCAAAAAGTCCGGCGAAGAGTCTGCTTTCCGCATACAGTGTTCTGCCCATACCGGCATACTGTGAACCGTTGCCGTTGAATACGAAACCGACCTTTGTGCTGCTATTCTTAATATCGCTGTATACAACTCCCGGATTCAGCGAATCATCAGCATATGAGCGGAGATTTTCGATAACCGCATTTACATCTCTGCCGGTAACAGCCAGACGATGCTCGTACTCATCACGGGCATAGGCGGCAGTATAGGCAAAATTGTAGTATGCTGAGGTATCAGCTTCATTCTTTTCCTGAGAGAGTGCATCAGCTGTAAGAGCATCTGCATATGCATTACACATTCCCTTGAGTGATTTTTTGGTCTTGGCGGAAAGGAAAAGAGGAGGAACTTCACCGTTCACATTCGGTTCATTCCGGCCGATGTCTGACACAGGCACTGTTGCATCTGCGTCTGCAGATGTGTAGCTGTCAGCGGTCTGCACAATTACGTGAGCATTGGCACCGCCGAAACCGAACGAGTTGATACCGGCAGTATGAACTTTTGCATGATGCAGATTGAAGCCGTCCTTGTAACACTGTACATGATATCCGGCAAAATCAATCTTGCTGCTCGGCTGAAAATCAAAAGGAACAGGAGGAACCTTCTCATGACGGAGAGACAGAACGGTTTTAACAAAACCGGCAAGACCTGACATCGGCTCCATATGACCGAGATTTCCCTTTACAGAGGTAATAGGAAGTATCTCCTTTCTACCATCAGTGTAAACAGACGCAATGGAACGTACTTCAATCGGATCTCCGACCGGGGTACCTGTTCCGTGAGCCTCAATAAAATCAAAATCATTAACTGAGAGACCGCTCTTAGCAAGAACCTCACGCATAAGTTCGGTCTGGGCGGTTTCAGAAGGAATAGTAAGACCTTTTTTACGGGAACCGTCAGTATTCACACCTGTAGCCTTGATGACTGCATGAATACGGTTGTGATCTCTTATGGCATCTTCAAGAGGCTTGATAAGCAGCACTGCCACACCTTCTGAACGGACATAGCCGTTGGCTCTTTCATCAAACGGACGGCAGGTACCGGTTGCTGAAAGCATTGAAGCTTTGCTGAACCCCATATAGGAGTAGGAATGCTGCAGCAGATGAGCACTGGCAACCAGAGCAAAAGGCACTTCTCCGTTGCGGACAGCCTGACAGGCATGATGCAATGTAACCAGAGATGATGAGCAGGCGGTATCCATGGATACAGACGGACCGTGAAGATCAAACACATAGGAGATTCTGTTTGAAGCAATACTCAGTGTATTACCGGTCATGGTATAGGCACTGATTGACGGCAGGTCTGTAAAGGCTCTTCCTAAATAGTCAAGAGAGGATATACCGGTATACACACCGCATTCGGAACCGCGAAAATCCTCCAGTCTGATATTGGCATTTTCAAGACATTCATAAGTCACTTTCAGCAGGAAACGCTGCTGTGGATCCATCCATTCGGCTTCCTTAGGGGAAATACCGAAAAAAGAGGCATCAAATTCATTGATATTGTCAATAATTCCGGCATTATAAGATACACTCTTTCCCGGCATCTGGCGGTTATCGTCCTGATAAAGATCTGTCGGCCAGCGCGAAGAAGGGATCTTGGTTATTGCACACTGTCCCCTGTCAAGTAATGACCAGAAATCTTTTTCATTTTTAACACCACCAGGAAATCTGAATGCCATGCCTATTACGGCTATATCTTTATTATTAATGCTCACTGATGCACCCATTTATTGTTTATATAGTAATTATTAAAAAAAACATTCTTCCCAAACTATATTCACATCTCTGAAAGAAATGTTCGGTATCGCCATCCCGGTCACTGGAAACCGATATAACAATATATTTGAACGGAGAGAGAATCACCGGGGTTTGACAGTTATGTAAATTCACCCTACAAGGCATCCAACAAAAAAGCTGAATCAGGCAGAACCGGAAGTCGCGTCCGCAGTGCACATGCATGCAGTCAGACAAGACCGTTCGGCATAACTCAATTCACATAATAACAATCTGGCTTTTTCTGTTTCGGCCCTCTTTCTCTTCATCCGATATCAATTATTTATTATGTCAATATGATTTATTATCAGACCGGATGTACGATATGCTCACTTTAAACATATTTTCTATTATAAAAAATGATATGTTACATAATTATTTTTGCAATGTAAATAAAGCGGGGATAAAGTTAAGGTTTTCATAACATTATTAAAGGG
>OMYE01000150.1 GCA_900315145.1 uncultured Pseudomonadota bacterium
AAATTGCCGAGTACAAGAGAAAGCTTCCGGCAGCCGAGAGAAAACTGAGCATGCTGTAGGGAAAGAAATCGGAATAAAACGTAGTTCAGTGCAGATCTGTGGGATTTATAAGGGATGAAAGTTATAGACTTCCATCCCTTTTTATTTACACTTGATAAGCACACGATAAACACAAAATAAGCACAGGACAAACACCAAACAAGCACAAGACAGACATATGATAATTACTCCGCAAAAGTATTTAAAAAGAGCCCAAAATCGTGTGGATTAAGGTTTTATCATACAAAATTAAGTATGAAAGTTGAGTTGTGTTATTTAAATTGATAAGTAATTTGCAACTAACAATTTACCTACTTGATTTCCATTTGATTTCCATCTTCTGGTATTTTAAGTTCGGTGACGGTAAGTGCGATTTCAATGGTGACCTGCAAGACCGTGATGGAATCATTACTGTAGAATGTGATGATTAGTAAATTTGCGATACATGTTGTAATGTGGGTAGCGTCAGCAATAGTTACTTTTGTAAATAGAGGTTAAAAATGATTTCTCGTAAACAATTATCCAAAAATTTGTATAAATTAACTAAAAAAGAGTTCCCTGAGATATTTGGGAAACTAATGACGATACTCCAGAGGTCGATTCTTTAGGATGGTGGTCTTCAATAGACGAGGCAATCGAATACTGTAAAAGTGGTGAAAACAAGCGAAATGCTTTGGAATACGAAAAAGCCTATATTGCTTTGATTGAACAGGTTAAAGATAAAACCCACGATGAGAAAGTGTCTTTCTTGATGTCTCACATGGATGAATTGAGAGGCATGGTCACATTGTTTTCTTATACTCGTGATGACAGCAGAATAGATGATGATGAACTTCTTGCGAATGTGATGATATACCGTTATGAGAATAAAATCAGTATATTAGATGATCATGACTTGGACTTAACTGAGGATTATATATCAGAGACAATGGCTAAAATATCCCATAGAAGAGCTATTGAAAAAATTGAAGCTGAAGAAAGATTCAAGAAAGAGCATCCAGAAGAATTGGATAAAAGACGTAAAGAAAGATTGAATAATAATTCTAATTGATGCTGGAGATAAAATGATTCTTCTGTTTGCCAAAGAATTTAGAATTCAAGCAAGTATAGTTGAACAACTAGCTTTAAATGGAAATGCAGATTACATTGATTTGTATGAAAAAATGATTTTAGGTATTAAGCTTATTTCTGATGCTAAAAGTGATATAGATCTTGCGAAGATACTGAGGTGGCATGAGGGGGCTGATAAAAAAGGATATCTCAGGAAGCCTAATGATAATTGTCTTTCTATTGATCTAGATGCAGAACACAGATTAGATGTATATCGGATAAATGATAAGGCAATTGTGATTTCTTCAATTGGTCACCATGAATTTTTAAAACAGTTGAAATTATTTAAAGATTTAGATTTTGTGGTTAAAGAAATATTTAAACCTTTACTGCACAATACAAGCACAGTAACCACACTTGATAAGCACAATAAACACACAAGACGTACACAAAACAAACACATTACTTGCACCGACTCTATCAGTTATTTTGATTTCATGATAAACAAAAGTTAACATGAAAATTAAGGCTCTTCCTTGGTAAAAGTGATGAAAGCTAACTGTGTGGATGTAATCGATTATATTTTACCGGTCTTAATTAAATTAGTTGTCCATCTATAACCTGATAGTTTACCGCTTTTATCATAATTAGTTTACCTGTCAGCGCACTTTGTAGTCATGCATAATTCGGTTCCAGACTCGTAATGTTGCCTGAACATCAGCCAGACTGTCATGAGCGTTGAATGTGTTATGGAAAAGATTGTCATAGGCGGCTGTAAGTTTGTGCCATCGGTATGTTCCTCTATATGGATCAATCTCTTTTTGGAATTTTGCGTATGCTTTCATGCAACAATGGAATGATGATGCTGTGCACATGGCTTCGTGTAGGAACTTGTAGTCGAACTCTAAATTATAGGTAACGATATGTGCTCCACGAAAAATACGCTGGAGCTGAGGAACTACATCACGATATGTCGGTGCGTCTCTGACCATTTCTGGGGAAATGTGATTAATATTTTGCGCCTCAACCCATTTTTTTCTCCGTTCCGGCCTAATTAAACTGTTAAATGCAATTTTTCCAGTTTGGTCGATAACAGAGATACTTAATACCTCATCTGTTCCTGGTTTGAGTCCTGTTGTCTCGCAATCAACATAAAGGTATGGAGTTTTATGTTCTATATAAAACATCTTCATAATCACCCATGTAAAACAAAGTAAATTTGACGGCTATAGCAGTGAAGTTTCTTTACTAATGAAATGTTTTGACGGAAGCGCTAGTTATGATTCCTTTAGTATTCCAGTCTTATGTAACTTTCATAATGGTGGATGTAATCGATTATATTTTACCGGTCTTAATTAAATTAGTTGTCCATCTATAACCTGATAGTTTACCGCTTTTATCATAATTAGTTTACCTGTCATTTAAGAATAAAAGGTAAAACAATTTGGTGAAAATCGGTCAAAGAAAAATATTAAAAGTGGTAGCGATCTTAGTTAATATCCAATAATGGCGTTTGATCCCAGTACTATGCAATAACGACTTTGTGGTTTAGTTGCTATATTAAAAAGTCCTTCTAAATTTAATTGTAACAAGACTATAATCGAGAGGTGTAAATTTAAGTTAATTATGATTTTGTAGCTTTACATAAATCTCTAAAATAGTTTATCAGTATTTTCTTTTTCGTATATCTCGATCCGATAATTGGATTATTTTCAATTATCCTAAATATATCTAAAAGGTGCGAAAACGGGTATTTTGTTTTTTTATAAGTTTCTGTAAAGTATGCCACTGTTTGACATTTATCCTAGTTCATTTTGCATAAAGTAAATTCAGTTAATTTTATAAAAAAAACAACTGTTTAAAAATCAAAGACATTAAAGTAAATTCAGTTAATTTTATAAAAAAAACAACTGTTTAAAAATCAAAGACATTATTAACGTAAATGTTGTTTTTTCTAACCTCCTGAGATGTTTTGGTTAAAAAGCTAAAAATAACGGTTAAACCATTGATTTTTAAGGATTCTGGCCCTTACAAGGTATGGAATAGGTTAGAAACGTGAAAAAGCCTTGATTTTTAAGGATTTTTTGTGGTACCTTGAAAAATTATCCCTTAAAATAAAGATACTAGCCTTAGGTTAGAAAAACAGCCTGTTGTAACTATTGGAAATCAAGGCTTCTGCAACGTCTCTGTTGCAAAGGCTGTCCCTCGGTAGAGGGATTGAAACACATCGTAACCAAACCATTCGGTTCGGTTAAGATCAGTTGCAAAGGCTGTCCCTCGGTAGAGGGATTGAAACACTGCAACTGTAGATTTCTTAATTGCCATAATATTCTCGTTGCAAAGGCTGTCCCTCGGTAGAGGGATTGAAACACAACTTTGTTCTGATCTCCATTCTGGTCATCAACCAGTTGCAAAGGCTGTCCCTCGGTAGAGGGATTGAAACTTAGAAAGACGGTTTTCCAGAATCCCGAACATGGCGTTGCAAAGGCTGTCCCTCGGTAGAGGGATTGAAACTTGGCTTCAACCTTAACAAGAGCAGATGTATTATATCTACCGTTGCAAAGGCTGTCCCTCGGTAGAGGGATTGAAACCTTCCAAAACGAGCTGGAGGACAAGTGCTATCAGGTTGCAAAGGCTGTCCCTTGGCAAGGTGTTGAAATACAACCATTACCAAGTGCCTTTCCTCATCTTAAAATTTTGTAAATACCGATCGTCAGCCAATAGAACAAAATCAGATTCCTTTCTTTAGTATCATAAATATAATTATTCAATGCTCTATTTAACTTTATGGTTTTTAGCCGGAATAAAATTTGAAAACGAGTGATATTCCGAAACAGAGTTTGTGGTAATTCTTCCTTAACTTAAATCAAAAAATTCCTGAGAAATTATCAGAAAAGCTGTGATAAGCAGGTTTTGTATAATTCGCACAAGATAAGCACTAAATAAACACCAATCAAGCACAAAATAAACACTAGAATTGCACAGGATAGACATATCACAAAATCCCAATAATTCTTAATTAAATACTTAACTTTCTTTTATATAACAGGTATAATTTGCACATGTTAAGCACTTGAAACGCACAACATACACACTAGACATACACAAGATAAACATATGATACAGGACTAAAAAATGACTCAGATAGTTACCTTTATCGCTGAAAAAGGGGGAACCTCCAGAAGTTCCGTTGTTTTCAGTTCCAGCTGGCTTCTTGCAAGTCAGGGAAAGAAAGTACTAATCATCGATATGGATGGTCAGGCCGCTAATGTCAGCTATTATGCCGGTGTTACCAAAACTCCTGACATGCATACCATTATTGATATATTTAAAGGTTTGGATATAAAGGACACTATAGTCAACATTAAAGAAAATCTAGACATCATTCCGGCTAATGCTGAACTTACAAATCTTGGTCAGACTGCCAAACTTTCCGTATTGAAAAAGGCAGTAAGAAGTATTCCTGAATATGACTTTATCTTTATTGATGTTAACCCGACACCGGGCTGGACTCATTTCCTCAGTCTTTCCATTTCAGATGCTTCAATCATTGTTTCTCTTCCTGATGTGGCCTGCTTAAAGGCGAACGAGGGAATTTTGGAAACCATTGATGAAATTCAGAACACAAGTAATCCTAATCTTGCACTCCTAGGAATTTTGTTTGGCAAAAATGAGAACAGAACTTCAATGGCTCAGCAGGTTCATGATTTTGCTGAAAGTATGGCACAGAAAGCTGGTACTTCAGTATTTAATTCATCTATCAGAAACTCAGTAGTAATGGGCGAACTGGTAGCAGCGCACAAAGGTATATCAGACTACTCTCCTAAATCTCCTGTAGCAGGTGATTTTAATGATTTTATAAGTGAATTTTTAAGCAGAATTAACTAGTGAGGACGGTGATTATGGCAAAGTTCAGCTTGGGAAATGAGTTTTCCAAAAACAATATCGAGACGGATGTTCCGGTCACCAAAAAAACCAGTAAGTATTCTTCATTTTTAGAAGAACAGATTTCTGAACCAATTAATCAGGCTGCTTCTTCAGATTCAAAAAGAATTAATATGGCTTTTACTCCTGGAAACATTGAGCTTATTGAAAAGCTTACTGAAAAGTACAATATAAATAAGACCTTTTTGATTAACAGCATCGTGCGCATTATATCTGTAAACGACGTGGAAGAATATGTAAAAAAAGAGCGTATTTTGGTGTCTAAGGCTGGTGTTGTTAAAGGTAAACCAAAACAAAAGAGAATTACCGTGCGTATTGACAGCGACAATTACACAAAGGTATCAGAAGAGGCTGATATCAGAAACCAAACAATTACTCAATACGTAAACTTGCTTCTGGAAATTTTTGCAGGCGACACGGTAACTGAATAGTCGATTGTTTCATGTGCTTCATGTACAAAGAATGAAGCACATGAAAAGCACAATATATACATCTTAATTGCACAATATTTACACTTGTATTGCACAATATAAGCACAAGATATTAAAGGAGAATTTTTTATCGTTTCTCATGAACTAATTTGGGTGTTTTATGGCCGAAATCGTGTTTTTTAACATTTGTTATTGCAAAAGTAAAAGAACCAAATTAGAATGACCTACATCTTATGAGGCACTACGTCTCACCCACGAAAGCAGAGACTTTCATCTTATATCTTGGGATACAGAATCCCACCAAATTTTCTCTCAGACATATACGATAGCCACAACCACCTTTACTGTAATAATTTAAGAGTAATTGGAAATTGTCAGGCAATTTCCAATTGCTTTTTTGCAATAAGAGTTTTCGTACTTAGTTGTACGTTTACGTTCGCATTCCACGATAAGAATGCAAAGACGACTGTTTTACAGTCATTTCAAAACTGGGTATGCGCCAGTGCATACCATAAGCTCCTATAGTTGGGTAGGTATGCCTTGCCATACCTACAAACTTAAGACTGGTTTTTTCCATGCTAGTCGGCGGTTCCAGCAGCCTTTTAGGCTAAGGAGTCAAAAATGGAAAACAATAATATCACGTTGATAAAACGTGAAATAAGGCTTCACGCTTCTGAAAAGAAGTCTGAAGCCAAAGTAGTATGCCTAAAAGCGTACTATTTAATGCGTTTTTTAGAAGCTCAGGCTTCAAAAAAACGTAGCTGCCGTAGCAAGTCTTTGCTATAGGTAGTAAGCAACTACATCGAGGGCAACCTCACGGTTAAACCTCGATTGACGATCCTTGATTGTTCCTTCGGGGTTTTTTCCCTTTATTAACTCGGAGGAATCTATGAAGGAAGAAAAAAAGAGCATTTTCGTTAATTTACCAAGTGAAAATAAGAAACTTAAAAATCTTAAGAAGAACTTGGAATTATTAGAAAAGCAACATAAGAAAATAGAGTCTTTGTACCAAAGACTTATGTTTAAAATCCTAAGGATGATAGTAGCTCTAATATTATTAGAACTATTTTTATACTATAGGTAATTTTTTAAAGAAAGGACCTCAGTCCTTTCTTTTTAAAGATATAATCATTAGAGTAATTATAAATTATATTAGATAATCTATAATTGCTTTTGCGATAAGAGTATTCGTCACTGACGATAAACGTAAATGTTCTACGATAAGAACATAAAGCGACTGTATTATCAGTCATTTTCATCAACTGGGCATGCCAGTGCATGCCCGGAACTCCTACTCCTTATAAGTAGCTTCAGGTATGCCTATGCCTATCACGCTGAACATTCTTTTTCCATGGATGTCCGGTTCAACTACTACCTTTATGGTTAAGGAGTTATCATGACAGACGATGATTTTATCTCCTGCCTAAACCAGAAAGCTCAGAAGATGCTCAATATGGGTGAGCTAATGGGAATTTGTGGTATCTGCTCTAAGTATATGATTAATCCATTAGTGGACGGAGAACTTCATATAATGGTTAATCAAAGAAATGGAAATGTTACTCCTATTTTAGGAGTAAACGGATTCCATCGAATCATGAGTTCAGATCCCCGTTTTCGCCGATTAACTTTCGATTATTCTCAAGATTATATTAATCTTGGAGTGATTAAAGTTAATGGGATGGAAATTCCCAAAGTATGCCCCGTATGGATTCGTGGAAATCTCACGACAGTGATTGACGGAAAAGAATTTACGTCCACCAGAACGGAATTCTTCTCAGACTGTGTCAAGCAGTCTAACGGGTGGCAACAGTCTCCGGCTCGAATGTTACACCACCGGTGTATGGCACAACTTGTTCGAAGTGTGTTGGGCGTACCTTTATCTGATGAAGGGTCACCAATTACCGAGAATCCGGAATACAGGCAGACAAGACCACAGCAGTTACCACCTCAACCTATAGTCAATTTTGACGAGGTAGAAGTAGTTTCTGCCACCGGTCAGCCTCAGCCAGTGCCGAGACAATGTCAGAGACCTACGGAGCAACAACGGCATAGCATGTATATGCCAGGGTAGGCATGCCCCATGACAACTCTCATTTACGGAATTATCTGTAGATGAGAGTTTCTTCAGCGTTATCAGTACAGGCTTATGTGTTCGTTTAATGAATGCATACGCCTGTACTGGTTAATTGCAGAACAATCAGATGGAGACAGGGGTTGCTCGCCAAAATAGACTTAACACCTGATTTCTGCAATCAGGTTTTTTTCAATATAAAAGTGGCATACCTGAATCATAAAGACTAAGGTTCAGGTATGTCGCAAATCTAATTTTTCCTCACTTAGTTTTTCAAAGTCTTTCAATCGTTTATTTGACAATACTTATATTTGTTTTTGGGTTTTTATTATAATTTTGTGTGTGATTTAGTAAAATCGGTGAACAACGATTGATTAATGATTGTCATATACGTACATTAAAACAACATTATATGTAACTTAAAAAGCATAAAAGAGACAAATGGATGAACAAAACTAATAATTCCGTAATCAAAAATAACAAAATGCTTGTCATAAACAAACAATATACTGAAGAAGAAATTAATTTGCTTTTGGCAGCTCCGATCAACAGAAGACTGGAGATTCTTAACCAGATTTGCGGTGTGACTACAAAGGATGTTTGCAATGCCATTAACGTCTCTGTTGTTCATTACTACAGGTTAACCAGCGGAAAGAACCCCATCAGTGCAACCATTGCCAGAAAACTGGCCAATCTCTTTAAGGTAAAAATTGAATTCTTCGGTGTAACTGACGGAGAACGTGATCCTCAGGAGCAGGAAGAAGAGACTGCCAATGAATTCTTCGACAGAAG
>OMYE01000151.1 GCA_900315145.1 uncultured Pseudomonadota bacterium
ATAATTTTTCGAATTTAAAGAGATTGTTTCTTGGTGCTAAAATTACCGGATGTAAGTACACAGTGCTGCTTACACTCTGGGATAAAATAAATCCTCGTTCTTTTATTGTTAATCTTGACCGGGCCGTAAGCGGTACTCCTGATAAAAAAATATGGATTCCTGATTACAGCAGTTGTGATAAGATTAAACGTTCATGGTCTGTTTCCTCACTGTCCGGAGCTGTGTTTGATACTGAATACCTGTTAAGTACCTTTGCTGAGAGTGATGATTCTCAGTGTCTGTGGCTTCCCGAAGTTATAGCACAGAAATTCGGTGAGGACAGGATTGCCGGTTTCAGTTCTGAGTTTGTTTTCAATCATAATTATCCTAAGGAAATGATTGCTGCAGAAATCAGTCAGATTGGTGTATCTGTTATTTCTCTTCTTAATCAGGGTGAGTATAGAGCTGAAACAGCGGAACAGATTCTGTCAAAGCTCAGAGTGATTATTAGTGATGTTTATAATGAATACACTTTAAATAAAACCAATACATTTTTCTTTACCAGTATGACCGCATACATTCTGTATCTCTGTGAACTCCATGGTCTGGATATGGAATACTGGAAGGAAGTCTTTAATCAGATTTTTGATTTCGGTATGGTTATCAAGAAGGGCACTACGGATTTATTTATTATTGAAAACGTCGGCATGTCCGATATTAAGAATTCAAAGTTCTATGATCTAGCCTGCAGTAGATTTGAAAAGGTGGATTATCAGTTAAAGAGATCCAATTTCGATTATTATGATTTCAATAATATGATAATCAGAATGCATGCCCGCGCTGCCGTACTTACGATTGCATCCGGAAGTCTTAACAGAAATATGCTCTGTGAAAGTGATTCTTTGCTCATGATGCCATTCCTCTCGGAAGTGTGCAGACTGATAAACTCTTTGATGAAACCTTCAGAAACGATACCCGAAAGGCAATAAGAGAAAAGTATGGTCTCACAGAAAAGGACAGGGTTATTTTCTTTGCACCTACCTTCAGAATCGGTGAGTCACATCAGTACTATGATTTCGGAATGGATATTGATGAGCTAGCCGAAGAGCTTGCTAAGAATAATCTCTATCTCATTACCAAGAAGCATCATGTTTTTGAAAGTATTTTAATGGATAAGGGAATAGATGCTTCAGGAGTGCGTAATTCTAAAAACGGTCACTTCATAGTGGATGAGGAATTCGATTTTAATCAGCTGATATGCTCCTGTGATGCTTTTGCCACCGACTATTCATCAGGTATGTATTATGCTTTCGTACTTGATCTGCCGGTATTCCTTTATGCAATTGACGTAGAGGAATATATATCCGGTCCTAATGGTCTGGAAATCAAGTATCCTGATGATGTTCCGGTTCCGTTTGTCGGCAAACCTTCCATTCAGGAGTTTATTAAGGCTTTCCATGACAGTGTGGCCTGTGTTGACACTCCAGAGTATAAACAGTACAAGAGTGATAATGTAGGTGCCTGCGACGGCCATGTAGGAGAGAAGCTGGTTAAATACATCGAGGATACATACTTTGCTCCGGAAAATCCTGATGAAACAGCCGTCACAGAAGCAGATGCCGGAAGCAGCAGTGATAGTGATGCATAACTGCTGATACTTCTTAATGCAGGAGTTTTCTCCTGCATATAAAAGAAAATAACACAAAGGAAAGTCCGGTTGCGAAGAAATGCACAGACTGTATACCTAGAAAAGTATGAGCAGAAAATATACCGGCTGAGCAGTGGAATGTCCAGGCATTACTACAGATTATAAGCCCCTGACAGTAAAGATTATTGATAATGTCCCGGGACGGGACATTATTAGAATGAAATTAAATAAAAATATAGGAAAAGTATTCAGAGCCAGAGTTTCTGTCTGTTTACTTCTAAAATAATATTGAGGTCTCGCGAATGAACAGTTCATGGAATAAAGAAAACAGAATTCTGCTTGAAGACTTGCAGAGCGTCGTTTCAGATACGGTAATCCCCTGGGAGAAGCTTAACGGTTCTAAAGTTCTGGTGACCGGAGCGACCGGGTTAATCGGATCACTTGTCGTAAAAACTCTGCTTTATTACGCAGATCTCCATAATGCCGATGTTACGGTAGGTGCTTTTATCAGAAACAGAGACAAGGCTGCCGCTGTTTTCGGGGATTTGATTGATTCTCATGCCAATCTGGTTTTTGAGACCGGGGATATGTGTGGTGATCTGGATCTTTCCGGAAAGTATGACTATATTATACATACAGCAAGTAATACAAGCAGCCGTGATTTTATTGAAAAACCGGTGGAAACCATTCTGACTACAGTTGACAGTACCAGAAATCTCCTTGAGTACTCCAGAATAAACAAAGTTAAATCCATGCTTTATATTTCATCCATGGAGGTGTACGGAGCGCTGGATCATGAACTGGTTAATGAAAATGAATCCGGTATTATTAATCCTCTGGCGTTAAGAAGCAGCTATCCTCAGAGCAAGCGTCTTGCCGAGAATCTCTGTGTTTCATACGCCGCCGAGTATGATGTTGATGTGAAGATTGTGAGACCGACCCTTACATTCGGTCCGGGGGTTTCTGCAACGGATAACAGAGTTTTTGCCCAGTTTGCCAAAGCTGCAATAGCTAAAAGAGATATAGTGCTGAATACTAAAGGTGGAACCAAGAGAGATTATCTATATACCGCCGATGCCATGAAGGGAATATTAAGCATTCTTCTTTTAGGAAGTAAAGGTGAGGCATATAATCTTTCCAATCAGGATTCCTACTGTACCATTTATGAAATGGCTGAGCTCTGCTGTTCTCTTGCAAACAACGAAATTTCAGTTAAGTTCGACCTGGATCCGGAAAAGTCTAAATGTTATCCGAAGGAACAGAAGATTCAGCTGGATAACAGTAAGATTAATGCCCTGAATTCCTTTAAGAAGGTTTCCCTTAAGGAACAGTTTGAAAGACTTATTGCCTACTATAATTCCGTAGAGTCAAAGTAATAGTTCGGGAAACAGTCTGCCGTAAAATTTTGAAAAAAACTGACTGCTTCTTTATAGCTTCCGGGGATATGAATATCCGCGGGAGCCGTGTAGACGGAGTAGTCTTTTTATAATATTACTAGTTATATGTTGCCATCTTTAGATTCTTTTAAGAGTATTCTTTCAGGCCGGGCTTTTTTTAAGAGTAGAAAGTCTGTTGTCAACCCTGCGGGAAATGCTCTCTCCGGTAGCAGTGGAAGCCTGTCAGAAATCATAGGCAGGGTAGTGGCATTGACCAGAACAGGCAGTGCAGGAGTCAGTTCCGGAATGGATGAAGTTCTCAGGAGAGATGTTTTTTCAGATCCTGATCCGGAAGAAAGACATACCTTTGCGGTTCTGTGTTACGGTAGATTTATTTCAGATAATGTCCTTGACGCCGTGTCATATCATCTCAAGTACGGATGCCGGGCGGTTATCTTTACTGATGAACGTGATGAATATCCGGCATCTCTAAAAAATAAATTAAACCGGCTGGCTTCTTTTGCTTCAGTTAAGGTGATTAATATTGCCGGCTTCAGCGGAGACAGGAATGAAGTAATTTCTGATTTCAAAGAAGCCAAAGGTTTAATTTTTTCCGATGCAAGACATGCTGAGGTACTTTATTACGCCTCCAGAATAATCAATACAGAGTTTGTAACTCTTCTGAATGCTGCTGACAGAATCAACCCCCGCTCATTTATATCATCTCTTGACAGGATTATTAACGCTAGCAGTCCTGCTTCCGTCTACATTCCGGAATGTATTATTCAGGATACTCCTGAATCTGCTGTATCCGTGTCTGATGACATACAAAATGATATATCTAGCAAAGCTAAGTCCGAAGATTGTTCCGGAAAACCGCAAAAGAATGTTATAGAGGAAGTATCCTGTAAATTAAGTGACAGTGCGGATGTTCTTTTTACGAGACTTCTGGCTCACTGCCGGAAGCAGTGGTCAGTGGCTGATCTTTCCGGCATGACCTTTAAAACCAAAGTGTTTTCCGATGCCTTAAAGAGAATTGACCGGACTCAGAATGTTCTGCTTTCCTATGAAATTCTGACACAGTTTAAAGCTTCAGATGTACTCATTTACGATAATCCGCTCCTTATTGATCGTCTTCCGGTAAAAAATGTATCACTTTATGATATAGGCGATGTAGTAAATTATATAGTGAGAGAGTCAGGCTGGGAATTATCCGGAAAGCCAGTGACAGGTAACGGAAATATAAATTCTCTTTTAAATTATCAGAGTCAGCTTGATTATTCGGTAGGTAATCCAGTTTCAGAATATGATTCCGATTTAAATTCAAATTTATCATCTGATTCAGTTGTCAAAAAGGCGGAAATGCTGTTCCTCTTTTTAGATACAGCTGTAAACGATATATATAACTGTAATCTTCAGAATATTAAACGTGCCTGGCTTTATACTGCAGTTGCCTATGTTTTTTATTTAGCTGAAATCAATGGTATGCAGACATATACCGAAAAGTGGAAATCAATGCTCCATAAAAGCATGGGTTTTTCCCAGAAGCTTACCAATACTGAAATTCAG
>OMYE01000086.1 GCA_900315145.1 uncultured Pseudomonadota bacterium
CGCCGAGAAAGGTAATCTTCGGTACGAGTATTATGTTTCTATGGAGGATCCTGAAACGGTGCTGCTGGTAGACAGTTGGACTGATCAGGAAGCTATTGATGCTCATCACGCGTCACCTATGATGGAAACCATTGCGACGCTGAGAGAAAAGTACGATCTCCATATGACCGTTGAACGGTATGTCAGCAAAGAGACGCCAAAATCAGAAGAACGTTTTATCAGGAAGTAAGCGTAGATTTTACGGATTAAAAATTAGGTGCAGTGATAAAATGTCTGCCGCTGACGTTGTGTTCGCGGTGGTTAAAGTCATATGGAGTATTAAAAATCTTGCTTAAGATAATTCTTTTCTAAGCCTGGGGACGCTGAAAAAGGCTCGTGCTGCCGCTGATGGTTGAAAATTTGAGGGTGTAATATTAAGTGTGTAAGTTATGTTCACCACAACTTACGCACTTTATTATTTTGAGAAAGTGCGATACATTTTAATAAGGATTATTAGATTTATACAAGGTCTTAAGTTCCTCCAGTGTGACGGGATTGTACTTTGTGGTCATATAAAAAAATTTCCTGTACTGCTTGCTGTCTGCAACAGTTTCATCAATCAAAAACAATAATTTTCCTAAACGATAGATTAGTATTCAAGCAGTTTTTATGATCTAAGTCTAAATTTTGTTCAAAAAATATAATCAATTGGTACAAAACCAAAATATTTACTTTTAAACTTAGTCCCCGTAATGAGCTTTCAGCAACATTATATGCAATAGCGTTGGATATATTCCTTATTCCCGGTATTCAGATATTACATTCTGAACTCCGCCAAAGTGTTCTGAACACAGACACGTGATAAAACTGATAAAAAAAACAACTGGAATGGGATGATCCGCGACTTAATAATAACAACAAGAGAAAAATGAATCATGAAAAATAAATCTATCATTGCTATGGCTTTGATGGCGGTTCTCGCATCTCCGTCAGTAGCCGCTGATGAACTTCAAAAAAACGGTATCACCATAATTACCGATGATTTCAAAGTTGAAGACGCTGATGATGCCGGCAAGGCAAAGTTACTGTCAAACACTAAAAAAAATAATGAAATCGGCACCTTAGGAAACAAAAAAGTGGTTTCAGGCAAAAAAAATCCTGAACACATTGCCTACGTAAAAGACGTCAACGAACACAACTACATCATCACAAATAAGCTTCTGGTTCAATGTAGCAAGGATATCTACTGTATTCCTTCAGGACTTGATGTCCAGCAGATAAGCAGTAATATCTATGAAATTACAGTTGATGATTACGAGGAGTGGTCTTCAATCCAGGAGGAACTGAGCACCACTGCCAACGTCCGTAATTTCTCACCATCATATGTTCACGGTATTGATCCTTCATTAAAGTAGACCGTACCCGATGGACATTCATAAGTATATAAAATAACTAATCAGTAACTGACCGTATCAGTTATCCGTTAAAGTAATTAATATACCTTATAAGATAAGTTCAACCTCTTTATCCGGAAGTTTCTTCCGGACAAGGAGGCTGAACTTAAATAATGGAAACCAAGCATGAAAACAAACTCTTTTTCCTTCAGTCTGTCCGCAGTTAACGCACTGATTCTCTCATCACTTTCCATGGCTCTGTTTGCCTGCGGCGGCAGTGTAAGTTCCAATGACGGAAAAACCTCCGTCTCCATCGGAGATGAGACCTCTCCGGAAGAGAATCAGAATGGTAATACATCCGGCGAAGAAGCAATCATCGAAGTAACAAACACCGCCGGAGAAAAAACTAAAGCCGCTCAGGATAACAGTATCACCCTGTCACTTGTTGAATACGGGGATATGTTCACCGGGAAGCCTTATATTCTGAGATACACCGTAAAATCATCAAACGGCACCACGTCAGCAACTGATAATTTTAAAATAAGCGCAAAATACGGTGAATTTTCCAAAACCCATCCGCAAACAGGTAAGTTAGCACCAGCAGGTCAGATATACTACTATGTTCCGGAAACTGTTCTCGGCTCAACTGAAAACTACTACTATTTCGCTGAAGCCATCAGTCTCACCACTGCCTCCGGCGAGACCAGAAACTACAGAATGAATGTAGGTACAAATGCCGGAGGTGATCCCCTCTTCACCGACCAGTGGCATATCAAGAATATCGGTCAGAATCCTTTTTCCGTAAGAAAATCTCCTGTTCCCGGTATTGACCACAATGTTATTCCGGCATGGCATTTAACCGATGCTAATGATGAGCTTATTTCCGGAAATAATGTCAGAGTAGCAGTATGGGATACCAAAGTAGACTTCAATCATGAGGATCTTACCGATAAAAAATACACTCCATCCTCACGGGCATCCTTTATCAACGCCGCGCTCTCTCTCAATGAAGTAAAACAGGACAGCAGTGTTCTGCACGGCACCATGGTTTCCGGTATTATCGGAGCTAAGGCCGGGAACGGTAAAGGCGTCAGAGGTATTGCCTATAACGCTCAGCTTGCATCATACGAAGCCAACAGTACCAACGTTGCATATCTCGCCAGAAAAAAGGATCTTGATATTGCCAATGCCAGCCTGGGTTTGGATAACAGCTATGCCTATGAGCCTACTCTTGAAATGTATTACCAGAGTATGTTTGAAAACAACATCCCGCTTATCAAGGCCGCCGGAAACGAATTCGGCAGAGTTACCTTCACAAACGGCAGCTACTATCCGCAGAAATGTGTAAACTTAGGCATCAGCTGCCAGTTCAACCAGACATCATCATTCAACCGCGGCAGATACCTTATTAATGTGGGTGCCATCAATTCTCTCGGCAGAAAAGCATCCTATTCCACCGTGGGATCTCATCTCTGGGTATCAGGCACCGGCGGTGAATTCGGCTATACAGGAACAAGCGACTCCTCAGCAGCCATTGTTACCACCAAATACAGCTACGATCCGGAATACTATAATGAAGGTTCAGAAAGCAGAACCCCGTGGAGAACTGCGAAGGATACCTACAGTCTGAGAAAAAACTACACTCATACCATGAACGGCACATCATCCGCCACACCTTCCGTTACCGGTGTATCCACTCTGGTTATTCAGGCAAAGCCTGACATCACCGTACCGCAGCTCCGGTACATTCTGGCAGTAACGGCAAACAATGACACATCTGCCGGCTGGAGCACACTTAAATACACACCTGTGAAATCAACCGTAAGTGAATACGGCAGAGTACAGTTTGCCTTTGATAACGGCTGGCACAACAACGCAGCCGGACTCAGATTCTCAAACTATTACGGTTTCGGAGTGGTAAATGCCTATGAGGCGGTTAAAAAAGCTCTGACCTGTAATCAGGACGAATTATGCCGTAAGCGTGCTGTTCTGCCGGAGGACTATAAGAGTACCGGAACAAATCCGTGCAGTTCGGCAGATAACGGTAAAACCGTTACCTGTATATTCAGCAGTTTTGTGAATGCTGACAGCCGTTATTCCGGAAATGATTACATAGACATAGAGAACACCTCTCTCAATATGTCATCCTTCACCTACGCTAATGACAGCAGCAGTTCCGAATGCCGCAGCGCCTATCAGGGAAATACCAGGGGTATTGCCTATGCCAATAATCTTCTGCAGATTGAAATGACCTCACCTAACGGCACCAGAGCTTTAATCAAACCTGTCTATGCCAACTGGGATTTTGACGGCAGAACCATGAGAAAGATGCTCGGACTTTCTAACTATCGCTATGACTTCCTTCTTAATGTATCCGATTACTTTACAGAGGTGGTTCCGGCGAACGGAGAGTTTATGATTAAATTCACCAGTAAATGCCCTATCGACGTAAATACTCTCAATCAGAACATTTACGTTTTGCTCGGCGGTTACCGTGAATAATACAAAGAATAACCTGATAACTTTATATTTTTTAAATTAAATTATTTTTTACATTATTGTCCCGTTTTCCCCGGGCAATAATGTTTTTTTATTTTTCCCAAAGAAAAAAACAGCACTGCTTAAATCAGCCGTTTCCTGACGTTACGTTTCTTCACCTTCCTTCACGATTTCTAAACAGTAGCTCTTAAGAAACATGATCCTCAATAAATATAAAGATCTGCTATTCCTTTTTAATGTGACTTTTTACTGAAGGGGTAATGACCACAGTTTTTCCATTATCGTCAATTTCTATGACCATTCCGTCACGGAGTCTGGTTAGAGAATTTATACCCATCTTTTTTCTGCTCCCGTCAGGCATGATTCTGAACATACCTCCGGCATTACGGTTAAATAAAAAACTCGCCCCGAATAATCGCAGAAACGAGGCCAGAGGTTTATCACCGGAGCTTTTAACCCAGTCAGCCGGTTCTAAATGTCTTTTTAGCAGATTATGACCTTTTTCCACGGCAAGACGGTATCCGCTGGAAACCTGATTTCCATCCGGAGTTTTTTCGGCAAACTCAAGATTAACAAGCTTCTTCCTGTATACCCGGTTGCAGAAAGGACAGACAAGATTGGTATCCTCAGAATAAACAAACCATTTCTGCAGACACTTCGAGTTACTGCACGGAATCATCTCATCAGCGGTTTTTATGAGAGCCTCCTCCCATTCAGCGGCGGACGGCCGTTTTTCCGGATTATGAAGACCGGCAATAAACGCCCGGTCAAACATTTCCTTAAGATACGGACCGCACACGGTATAAGGCACCTTATCAACATCCCCCTGTGGCAGTTCGTATTCTTTAAGATATTCCACCTTCGGGCGGTTGCTTTTATCCTCAGGGTGTTCAATAAAGAGAGCCTCCCTGCCCATCTGCAGTTCCTCGTCAATTACCGGATCCTCATTATAGATTTTTCCGCCGCGCAGAGGATGCCGGTTCAGAAGATACATGTAGATTAAAACAGCGAGAGCGTGACAGTCCGTCTGAATACTTGGGAGCTTTTTATCCGGATTATCATTGGCAAGGCTTCTGGTTTCCATTACCTCCGGAGCGATAAAATCAGGAGTACCCACCACACTCGGCGGAAACTTCCCCGGAATAACCAGACCGTCAAGGTCAATAACAATGGCTCTCCCGGTCTGCGGATCGGCAAGAACATTCTTATAGGAAAGATCTGAATGCGCGAGTCCCATGGAATGGAGCTTTCTCACTGCTGAAACGAACTGAATGCATACTCTGATGTTACTTAACCAGGTGCCCTTTTCCGAATTCGGCAGAAATCTGTTTTTAAGCTTGGCCGAGGTAAACCACTTTCCCTCCTTTTCCTTACCGGCATATTTACCGGATCTGAAGAAGAAATTCTCAGGATAGAGCGGGAGCACCACGCCGGTAAGTCCTTTCCATTCTACCAGACTCTCAGGCCAGCACAGTACCTGACGCCAGTATTCCCCCTCCTCTCCGGATATTATCTGCTGCCGGTAGGTTCCGACAATATTCTGAAGCCGCTCCATGGAAACACTGTCCTGCGGGGTGCGGTAGAAACCGATGGCATGAGTCCTGTCCACGGAAAAATAGACATCCTTTACAGATCCCTGAGCAATAATCTTATCTTCAAATTCAATCTTTGATCCGTCTGATGCAACTAGTGAAACAATTTCCGGCATAAAAACCCCTTTTACTTTGAAGACAACCTTTTCAGCCTTTTTTTGAAAGGCGTCTCCGTTCAGCCACAACGGATATATTGAGAAAAGCCGCAGCGTCACTTATACGTATGCTGCACATTCTTCTTAATGAAGAATGACTATAGTGCGATCATCATGATTCCCGGGAGACCAGAAATCCAGCCATTCTAAAAGTCTCTGCGCCTCATCATCAGCCGGATCACTATCGGTTATAATCCGGTTATCCTTGAGTTCCTTAAAAAGACTCAGCCAGGCATGGGCTGATTCCATCTCGGTATCTGAAGCGAATTTCGGATCCGAAACCCCGTCTGTCATCAGCATAATCGCCGCTGGTCTTCCGCATACATGCATTTTTATTCTTCTGACAATGGCTGAAGCATCAGCGTAGACACTCGCCATGGTAATAAATCTGGTCTGTCCGGCAAAATCACCTGAATCACCTTCGGACATAAGGCACAGCTCTCCGTCATCCTGGAGAACAGCTATCGCTCCGTCACCTATACTGAACGAAGCGGTAAACCACCGGTCTCTGGAACGTTTTGCCACTGCGATAAGCAACGTGGTGGCATAGTCTTTTTCAGAATACTGCTTCTCTGGAGCATCACCTGATAAGGATGAGTTTACGCTCCGGGCTTCACTTATGATCTTCTTGCGGGATTCCAAAGCACATACCGGCAGTATATAGTAAAGCTTCAGCTTGATACTTTTTTGCAGCCGGATAATCTCCTCGGATTTTTCCTCAGCTGAGACAGTGTTCACGTAGCGGTCAATCAGCGAGGCGAGTTCCCCGTCTGCCGTCAGCTTCATTCTGCAGATATCAAGTGCTGTACTGCAGGCAATCTCAGAACCCTTGCGGGAGTATTTTGCAGAGCCGGCCCCGTCGGCCACCACCGTCACATACCAGCCGGAGTCCCGGTCGTAATACATTCCCATGGAATCATCACGCGGTTTCCCCTCGTGCGCATGAGAACGTCCCCGGTGACTTGCCCCGATGACAGTGAAGCCCTGTTCTGAAGATTTTTCTCCACCATCAGCCCCGGATTTATCCGGAGATATTGATGCTATCTCATCATCTGCTCTTTCATAGCGGTCAAATTGCGATGGAATCTGCTTCCACAGCTTTTTCGGATCAGGAAGTAACTCAAAGGACACCTCTAAGGTGATATTCTGCGGCAGCGCCGTAAGAGTTACCGTAAGAGTTCCGGAAACATCCGGTACTCCTGATATAGTCCCCTGCAGATAATCCGGAGAAACAGTTATGTTTAAACCGGTATTCTCCAGTCCTGATACCGTGATGCCCTCCGGTTCCCGTCCGGTATCGCTCTTAACCTTCTCCCGGAAATTTTTAATAAGAGTATCCAGCTCAAAATAATAATCCCGGCTTTCCGCACCGTCGGCTATAAAAAACTGTTTTTCAACTGAAACAGAACCGGCAGACGCCTTTTTTCTTTCAAAAAGACGGTCGAACGGTTCCGCCTGGAGTTCATCCTTATCGCTATAGGTCATAAAAAAATCTCTAAATAAAATACCCGCCAGCGGTGACACTGTATTAAGCAAACTCTAAACCGGACCGTACTCTTCAGAAAAGATCACCAGAAACAACATCCGGACACCAGTCCCTGCTTTAACTGTTTACAGCAACGCCGTCAGGTAATCGCTGAATTCCGGTGAAGCCGGTTTATACAATGGTTATTTCACTTGGAGGCGGCGGCAGATCACTTAAATCCTGAACATTCATACCGGAGTCTTCAACCTTCATACTGCCGACTACCACTGAGGCTGACACCCATTTAAAAAACGCCTGAATGGTATTTCTGTCTACTGTAGCCAGAGAAACCACAGACTGGGTAATCTCCTTCAGAATATCGGTATTGGCTTTTTTACCGGCAGCACAGGCCACCACCATACCGAATTTATGCTTCTGCATGGCTCTGATACCGCGACGGTAGTTATCGGTAGGAATACCGTCGGTCATAATAAAGACCAGCGGACGCCAGTCCCCCTTGCGCTCGGAATTGGTTTTAATCACCTCGGTATCCACGGCATTTCCGAGAAATTCCAGAGCCTGACCTAAAGAAGTCATACCATAGGCGGTAATTTCCGGAATCTCAACAAATGACAATTCTGTGAGAGGACAGATCTGATTAACATGACTGTCAAAGGTAATAACGCTGATATAAGCTGTTTCGAGGGCATAAGGATCAGTACGCAGTGTCTCAAGAAGCATGCCTACCCCCTTCTGCACCGCATCGATAGGTTCTCCGCACATGGAACTGGACGTATCCAGGAGGATATATACAGGAAGTCTTCTCATAGGCCGTTCCTTACTGAGAAAAGATTGTAATAACATTTTTATCTTTATCAGACTCCCCCGGAGAAATCTCTGTTTTCTTATTCATAATACCGGTGACTTGATAAAAGTATAAAAACCATATACTTTATGTTAACGCATAAAAAAATGAATAAAAAACAGGGATCTTTATTTGTGCGATTAAAATCTCATACATCATAATTAAATGTAATAAATATAAAACTATATTAACAATTACTATATTAATAATTGCATTATGGGAGTGAA
>OMYE01000152.1 GCA_900315145.1 uncultured Pseudomonadota bacterium
GAATGGTTCGGTTATGATGTACAGGAGACTCAGGTTTCAATCCCTCTGTCGAGGGGAAGCCTCTGCAACGATAGTCGAAAGGCTATCTACCTTATTTTTTTTTTCAGTTTCAATCCCTCTGTCGAGGGGAAGCCTCTGCAACAGATAACGTTGATACATCTAAGTTTAGCATTTAATAGTTTCAATCCCTCTGTCGAGGGGAAGCCTCTGAAACGTGATGATTATCACTTGAGTTCTTTTGGTATTTCACAGCGGTTTCAATCCCTCTGTCGAGGGGAAGCCTCTGCAACAGAGCCGTTGTAGAAGCCTTGATTACCAATGGTTACAAGAGGCTGTTTTTCTAACCTATGGTTAGTATTTGTATTTTAAAGCATAAAAATGATATTTGCTATAAAAAATCCTTAAATTTCAAGGTTTTCTCACGTTTCTAACCTATTTTGTCTGTTTTATGGTCCAAAATCCTTATTTTTCAATGGTTATGGATATGTTTTTTGAAAAACACGGATTAGCGGTCAGGAGGTTAGCAAAAAGCAACTTTTTGTAAAAAATGTTTATCATGTTTTCATCTGTATATATTTAGGATAATAATTTACTGTCTAAGTCCCTTTGAAAGGAATGGTGTAATGGTGATACGGCTTTAGAGTGGATTATTGAAGTATCAGTTAGTGTAGTGGGAAATCTTTGAGAAAACCCTTATTTTAAGCTCTTACAGCTTCTATTTGGTTGCATCTCATGTCAATCATTGTATTATTGTGTATGGAGAAATGACTAATTCTAAAAAGCTCCTGGAGCTGATATAACTATAAGCAGTGACAACCCATAATGATATTGAATATTCCTTTGATAAAAGTAAGACTGTTCTACCGTGCATCGGCAGCAATTAAATTTCCAGTTTACACGGGATCAATATTCAGGGGGGCATTCGGCATAAAATTAAGAGAACCTTTTTGTCAGACTATGGATATGAAGTGTTCCGGCTGCAGTCGTATTGATTCATGTGCCTACGCAAAAGTTTTTGAAGGGGCACGTGTGTTTGGTTCAGATTCTGCTGAAGCTGTTTCAGTCGACATCCCCAATCCTTATATTATTGAACCTTTGAAACTTGGAAAACATGCATTCGAAAAAGGGGATATATTTTCAATTGATGTAATTCTATTCGGTAATGCGGTTTATGAAATACAGCATGTGGTAATGGCTTTTATCAATGCCGGTTATACCGGTTTCACGGATGCTCTGATAAGAGCAGACCTTGTTAAGGTCTGTCAGGTAGAGAATAATAATCTGAAGCTTATATTTACCAGAGATTCGGATGAGAATGTTCTACCTCCATCATTTGTGTATCAATTGAATTATGAATATGGTTACCAGAAATGCCGGGTAGTTATGCAAACTCCTCTAAAAATAACCTTTAAGAAGAAAACCGTTAAGCCTTTAGAGCTTACGCCGAAACTTTTCTTAGGCAGTATCATAAGAAGAATACGAAATCTTCTAGCTAATTACATAGATGAAATTAAAAATTCTGATTCAGCCATTTTAAATTCATACAGACCTGATTCTGTCAATTTCAGACTTTATAGCGGTAATGCGCATCTTTCTGCTATTGATACAGCCATTAATAACTCAGACCTAAATGATGACAATTTAACTGCTCATACCACTGATTCCTTTGAAAACAGTAATAAAAATCACATTCAGCAATCCTGCCAGTCGGACATCTGTAGCCTGGTTCATGATACAGAAGATGCCAGTATGCAGATACCTGATAGTCAGCATGAGGAAGAGGAACAGTCTTATAAAGATGTTATGAACAGAACCCGTGAGGAGTTAAATAAACTTCCGGAGTGGGCAGTTCCGTTTTTCCGGGATGGTATATATGATCTGGAAAATTTTTATGAGCAGGTTACTATCACTCACAGGGATTTGAGATGGTTTGACTGGGAACGATTCTCCAGTAGACAGAATAAGAGAATCCCTTTAGGAGGCATAATGGGAAATTTTATTCTTGATGGAAATCTGGAACCATTTATTCTGTTTTTATGCCTGGGGGAACTGCTTCACGCAGGAAAATCATCTGTATTGGGTTTTGGTAAGTACCGGCTTGAATGGTTAAAATAACTGCTATGATAATAACAGCAGGTTAAATGTAATAAACTTATGTCAGCTACAGGATAGGTTCTTGAATATTGCAGGTGAATACCCCGGAAATATTTTGTGCGTGTCATTAATCCAGCTTTTGTAATCAGTAATTTAATCAGTAAAAATAGCGTCTTGTCACTGGTTGCATGAATACACCGGTAGGGCGTCCGTGTTTAACTGTATTTTTTCATTCTCATTTACTTCTTCCTGCTTTATTTTTAATATGTATCTTTCAATTTGATTGAATCTGAATATTTGTTGATCGTTTGCTCATTTTTTAAACAAATATTTTATGACAAACGGTTTTTCTTATATAATGAAATTTCTTATTTTTTTGGTCCAGAGCATGAATATCTGTAAGCATAGGATATTCAAAATGTATAAGGCTAAAGAATTTCTAAGACTCATCCATATATTTTTTTTCGGTAATAGTAATATTCCATAATATTAATACTGTTTGATATGTGTTTTATATCAAAAAGAATGATTTTTAAATATTAATTTATAATATTATCTATCTATTGTACAGATGCAAAGAAATTGTAATGTAATAACCTGACAGCAGATTGCCTGTCTGCTTTGTTATTCTTTACATAACTTTATCAGACGGAAACTAAAAGCTTAATGCTTAACAGTTTTAAGTTATCTGACTGATGGTAAGGTCACTTAATTTTTATACTGTCTGCTTTTTGATAATGTTTCTGACAATGTTTTATCCATTGTATGGCAATGATTTAACTGGTTATCTGTTTCTTTTACCGGAGAAAAAATATGGCTACTTTGTATCTCTGCACTCAAAAAACCAAACTTCGCTATATTGATAACCATTTTGTTCTGACAACATTTGATGGAGGCAGCGGTTATGGTGAAGAACTGAAACGTGTTAACGGCTGCCGTGTCGACAATATTCTGGTATTCGGGCTTATAGATATTACCAGAGAAGCCCTGAAGCACTGTTTTCTCAGCGGTATTCCAGTTTCCTATTTTTCTATAACTGGTAAATATATCGGTTCATCTCTGTCAAATAAATCAAAATGTTCTGAACTAAAACTTTGTCAGTATGAACGCTATATAAATCCTGAACAGAGACTGATACTGGCAAAAACAATCGTTAAAGGAAAGATCAGAAATCAGCTCGCAACAATTAAGCATTTCACCAGAAACATGGATTGCATTCCGGCAGATGTGATTCCTGTTCGTGAACAGTTAAATTATTTTCTTAACAAGGTTGATAATGCAAACAGTATCAGCGCGCTTGACGGCATAGAAGGCACCTGTGCCGGTAAGTATTTCAGCATATTTAACAGCTTTCTTACTGACAACCTCGGATTTTCTCAAAGAGTAAAGCATCCGGCAACGGATCCCGTAAATGCAATGCTCTCTCTAGGTTATACTCTGGTAACTAATCTTATTAACGGAATAATTATTGCCAGAGGTCTTGAGCCTGCTATAGGTTTTCTTCATGAATTACATTCTAACAGACCGTCTCTTGCCTGTGATCTTGTTGAGGAGTTCCGGGCGCCGGTGGTGGATCGTTTTATTGTCAGAGCATGTAATCTGCAAATGATTGAATCTGATATGTTTGAGAAAGGCGATGACGGAAACTCTGTGAAGTTTAAAGAAAGTTACTTTAAGGATTTTCTGACTAAATGGCAGATTTTTATATCCAAAAAAATCAGAGAACCTGATGTTGAAGAAT
>OMYE01000153.1 GCA_900315145.1 uncultured Pseudomonadota bacterium
CAACGAAATGCTTGAAAGCATCGCCGAGAAACTACACTTCAGCGATGCCTCACAGTTTATCAAGTTCTTCAAGAAACAGGCAGGCGAGACCCCCAACGACTTCCGTAAGCGGATGCAGGCCAAAGGTTAACCCCTTCGGTCGTGACCTTGCTTTGGCTCGGTAAAACAAACAGGTTTGCTTTGCGCTCGCTTAATGCAAGGTCGAAGATAATACCTTACTCCAACCCCATCAAAACCGAGGGCGAGACCTCCCAGCCTCGCCCTCGTTCTCTTTCTATTTCAGATGTCTACACGGCAATACCCGTTCTCATTACATCGTCATACAGTGGTGACGGGTGCTCAGGGGACATTAGCACTGGTTCAATCAGTGTGCTGACGCTACGAGTATTGTGCCATAGTTTTTTCGACCATTCAAACCAGTTGTCGCCGATGGAGGGAACAACAACGGCAACGTCAATATCGCTTTCGGGCCGGGCATATCCTTTGCTATACGATCCGAACATATAGACTCTTAAATCTTCACCAAATAGCGGAGAGATCACTTTTTTATAGCGGCGTACTAAATCGAGAGCCTGTTCTTTATCCATTGCATGAATGCTTTTGTATTGTTAATTATTTCCCGACACATTTTGGGGGTTAGTGTTCTGAGAAGTTGATCTTTGTATTCAGGGTAGCGTGCTTCTATGTTCATCGGAGTGAGCGACTCGATGAAATCACATTGCTCCTCACTTAGTTCAGACAATAATCCCGACCCTTCAGCAAGACGGTTTAGATTATGGATGTATGGGGCTTCTTTACCCTGTGAGGACCAGTAAGCTTTTAGCATCTTCTCCACTGCCTGATGACACATAAAAGCTACGTATAAACGTCTGCCACTCTTGAACATGACTTTGGCTGTATCAAAGTCATATTCAGCAATGTCAACCCAATATTTTACACGTTCCTCTTTATCCATAACATTTCAGTAACGCAACAATCTTTTATTTATTGTGTGGTGAGATTCAAAAGTTATGGTCTGCGTAAATCGCACCAAAACAAAAGTTCCACCCTGGTTCGCTGTTCATGTGGGAAGCGTGGTGGAAACTGACGGTGCAAAGATACGAAAAAAAAACGGAAACCAAGCATTAAAAAATAATAAAAACCCCGTATTAACACATTCTCAATCCTGCACAGCAGCATCAGCATGTTCCTTAACATATAATTGCCATAAAATTGACCATATAATTAATGAAAATTCATGGTTATTCGTGTTCAAGTTTATTTTACATATAATTGCCATAGAATTGACCATATAATTAATGAAGATTCGTGGTAATTCGTGTTCAAGCTTATTTCACATATAATTGCCATAAAATTGACCATATAATTAATGAAAATTCATGGTTATTCGTGTTCAAGTTTATTTCACATATAATTGCCATTGAATTGACCATATAATTAATGAAAATTCATGATAATTCGTGTTCAAGCTTATTTCACATATAATTGCCATTGACTTGACCATAAATTCATGATAATTAATGATAATTCGTGTTTAAGTTTTTACATATAATTGCCATAGAATTGACCATATAAGGATAATTCGTGGCAATTCGTGTTAAAATAATACCCTTATGTAGAACTGTAGCACTGCAACACTGTAGCGGGATGCGAGAAGGCGGATGCAAGAGCTACGAGCCACAGGCAGTAGTCCGTCTCTTCCCACCTGCCTGTTGCGCCGTTCCTTTCCCCTCAGTTCTTCCTCAGTTCTTCCTTCGTTCTTCCTTTTTGCGACGAAGAACTGAGGAAGAAGTGACGTTTTTCGGAAGAAGAACGAACGGGGCGAAATGGGCGCATCGAGGGCGGAAGGATGTCCGAACCAAAACAATTTGACCGATAACCTCGTTTGCATCCCCCAAAAGAACAAGCCCCTTTGCACAGTAGCTATGCAAAGGGGCTTGATGTAGGGGATTACCCTGTACAAGTCATTCTGAATCAAATTTAAACAACTTCTCAATGCAATACCAAAATAGTAGTGGATGATCTCATTCAGAACGACGTGTTTTCAGGTGGAATTCTACAAACGATATAGGAAATAGTATCCCTAATGATGACAGGAAAATCGCAATGATTTTCATGACAGGGAACAATTGTCCATATCCAGCACATACTGCTATCGTACAAATAAGCCCTTCAACTATGGGTTTAATGAAATAGTATTTGAAATTCTTTTCAATGCATTTCATATTAGTCGTTTTTTAGTTTAATTTATTTCTACATCTAGATAACGCAACTTTTGTGTTTATATTGCTGAATATTTAATAATTTTTAGAGGTACCTTTAGTTTATCTGGTGGCACTGGCTGCGGCAGATGAAATGATGGCTGTCTTCAATCCCTCTCTGACTCCATTCAAGACTATCCCAGGGACAGAACCAGGAATTCCTTCCAATGCACCGATAGCAGCACCAGCAACTCCACCGCAAATATCGGCTTTTGACTCCGGGGGCATATCTCTCCACACTTTTGCAATCTTCTTGAAAATATTAGTTTTTGAATTGTCAGTTTCTTCTTGGATATCAGCCCAAGTACAAAAAGTACTAATTAGTAAATCCGAGTATAGTTGGACAATGAAATAGTCTATATCGGAAGCCATTGTGTCAAGAATTATTGAGGTCATGTTTTCATAGATGCTTTTAAACGATCCAATTGTCTCGGAAAGGCTGTATGATTCCGAAAGGGCTGTATCTATTAATACGAAACATTGTTGTATATTGGCAACATTGAGGCCTATTCCTGAAGCTTCTTCCGTATCAATGAAATCGGTTAGATCGCTCTTGTCATTAAAGCAAATATCATATGCCGTTTGGACTGCATTTGTATAATCGTCATTCGGATACAATGCATTATTGATGAATGAGAAATTATACGAGTCAATATCTTCGCTTATGATATAGGCAAGATACTCAATATCATTATTACAGGTGACATCTGTATTTAATAAATCATGGTTCTCTATGAGATGTCTAATTTCGTAATCATGAAATTGTGCTATTTCTTCGGTCATTGCTTTGATTTCAGCTCTGCTCAACGACGTTTTCGTTGAATACTCAAAGTTGGTTGCAGTTGTCGACACTTCTTTGTTGCAAGAAACGAAAGCGATGCTTCCAATTGTCATGATGGCTGCGACAGCCACTGCTAATAATTTAATGTTCTTTTTCATTGTTGTAAATTTTAAAATGTTATTACTTTGATTAATTAATGTTTTTTTGTGTTGTTTTGTTGTACTTTTCTTTGTATTTCTGTTTGTTGTTTTGTTATCAACTGGTGTCATCTTTCATGGCTGTTTACATTTTTGTGGGTTTAACAATGAGGTTTATTAGTTTTTTACTTTGTCAGTATTATTGCCAAGACGTTCCTGAATAATGTGTTATCTCGTGTATTTGTTAATGTGTCAGTCTGATTCACGCATTCACGCATTACCGCATTTACACATTCATTATAGGTCATTTTCTTTTTTTCTCCTTTCTTTTTTGCCTTAATTGCTTGATTTCTTTACCACTTATTGAAAACTTTTTATCCCTGTTTTCTGACGCAAAAATACTGTCATTCAGTGGACTGGGAAAGGTCTGTGATTCGGGGAAAATGGTTTTCTGTTCGGAAAAATTCCGATTATCTTTCTATTTCGGATATTTTTCGTAAATTTGCAAATCATTTAAAGAACCATTTCACAATGCAAAAGAATGATAGCCAAAGTGTCCATGTGATTGACAACTCCGTCAGGGATCAGATGCGTGTTTTTGACCGCTATGGGGACAACTATT
>OMYE01000154.1 GCA_900315145.1 uncultured Pseudomonadota bacterium
GCAGAGAATGAAGGAATATAGAACTCATGACAGTGTCTTAAGTTAAGGTTCTTTATTGCCTTGGAACTGCGCTTTCTGATAATGTACAGTTTTCTTTCCAGAGCATCAGTTACCAGCACATCCTTACCTCTGCCGACAAAAATCTGACGGATTACCGGCTCAGTAGCCTTTACAGTAGGAGACATCGGACATGATGTATCAACAGGCACGTCTCTCCAACCGAGAATAACCTGTCCTTCCGCTCTTACTGCTCTTTCAATTTCCTCCTCACAGGCTTTTCTTGAAGCAGCTTCCTGCGGCAGGAAGATCATACCTACACCATATTCCCCCGGAGCTGGAAGCATCACACCCTGCTGAATCATATCATCACGATATAACTGATCAGGAATCTGAATCAGTATACCGGCACCGTCACCCTGCAACGGATCGGCCCCAACCGCACCGCGATGATTAATGTTTTTAAGAATTAATAGTCCCTGCTCAACAATGCTATGACTTTTAACCCCTTTCATATGGGCTACAAAACCTACGCCACAGGCATCATGCTCATTAGCAGGATCATATAACCCCTGGCTCTTTGGTAAAGCTGAATCCATTACATCAATTCCTTATATAAAGCTATCTGTCCGCATACCCGGACGCTGGTTCTTCCGCACACGCACCTTAATTATGCATGTCAACCTGCTGAACGGATATAACTTCTAGAAATAAGCCGAAAATTAATAATATATCAAAAACCGATAATGCATAAATCGATCCCAAAATCATTCTAAGTGACAAAAAAAATCATTTTTTTTAATAATTTTCGATTTCGAACTGATTTATATTTAACAAAATATATTACATATATAATGATATACCAATACTATCTGTTTCTTAAGTTTTTTTTATTATTTTTCTATAAAACCAAGAAGCACTATAATAAACAGTTTTCCGGCACTTTCACTCAAACAGTGCCCAGTCACGGACAATGTAACTTATTTATCCTGAAACTGCTCGTTTATGTATCATTGTATGACTACTGAATCACCAGATCGGCAGACATGTTATCTGTTCAATTTAGATACATCATGCACTATATTGGTGCATACAAAAATAAACACTCTACTAAAAAACTGCCGTCACAATTTATCTTGATATAACAGGTAAACTTTCGGGATAAAAATGCATTTTCGAAAAGACAACTGCAGGTTTAGAGAAGATTTATTGTTGTTTCAGTCTCTATCAAATATACTATTATATGTTGCTTGCCGTGTATTCAAGCAACTGCAATACCATAAAGCTACTCAGGAGACCATCATGATTTACGGAATAATCGGTGCCATGCCGGAAGAAATTGAAGCACTGAAGAAAAGCATCACCTCTCTTACTACTCATACCGTAGGAACCAAAGAGTTTCATACCGGAAAAATCGGCAGTAAAGATGTAGTTTTATGCTGCAGCGGCATCGGTAAGGTTTCAGCTGCGGTGGCCACCGCCATAGCCATTTCTAGATTCGGTGCTGATATAGTCATTAATACAGGTGTTGCCGGCGGATTAAAGCCTGAAACCCACGTATGTGATGTGGTAATAGGCACTGCGACCTGTCAGCACGATTTCGATTTAAGAATATTTGACTACAAACTCGGACAGGTTCCCGGCTTTGAGCCAACCATCAAATTAGAACAGCAGTACGTTGATGCAGGAATTAAGGCTGCTAAAGAGATAGCTGAAAGATTCAGTTTTAATGTACATTCTGGACTAATCATCAGTGGCGACCAGTTCATAGCTGGAAATGAACACAACACAAAACTACAGCAGAATTTTCCACAGGCATATGCTACAGAAATGGAAGCCGGTGCAATCGTACAGGCAGCCAAAACCCTCAACAAGCCGGCAATCGTAATCCGCACAATTTCTGATAACGCTAACGAAACCGCCGATATGACATTTGAGGAGATGCTCCCTCTGGCCACAAGAAACAGTCAGAAAATAACCTTAAAGTTGCTGGAAATCATCTGATAGATAGCATTAACCATCTGCAGAGACAACTCTATTGAATAACTGCCGTGATTATTCAATTATTCTTAAAAAGCGTTCTGCCGTCGGCATTAACAGTCAGCGGCCGGACATTCAGACATGTATACCGGCCGCTACTTTTTAAACTGTCCTTATCTTTAGAGGTGACTTTCCTTGTAAGCACCGCAGTAAGAATACAAAACATGATGTTTTCCGGCATTATTTCACGGTCTGAATTCGAAAAAAGTTATTATGATTACTGTTTCTCCTTTTATCAAAACACTTGCAGCGACTAAAAGAATCGTAACTATAGTGATAGCCTCAGGACTGATCACCACTGTTCAGGCATCTGACGATTATAATATTAACAGTGCTGCACAGCCGTCTACTACGGTTTCCGGTATATCCGCGTCCGCAGACGTAAGTACAGAACAGGATACCTCAAGAGAAATCAAGGTTATAAGTCTCACCCCGGAGATATCCGATATTCTCGTCAGTATTGGTGCTGAAAGCAGTCTTGTTGCAGCAGACGTTAACAGTGAGCTTAATCCTGACTTGAATATTCCTAGAATTGCCGACTACTACAGTGTTAATCTTGAGGCATTGTCAGCCACAAAATTTGACTACATTATGGTAAATAGCGACTTTAATAATTTAATTATCAGTAAACTGAAAAAATTTGAAAAAAAATTAAAGATATATACCTTCAGTAACACGAAGGAACTGCTGCAAAATATCAGAGAAATCGGGGAACTTATCAATAAAAGTGAAAAAGCCGCCGAAGTAGCAGATCATATCCAGAATATCACAGCTTCTCTCATTTCTAGAAATCACGCATCTAACCGTAAACCGAAAAATGTTGCTGTTGTCATTTGGGACAGACCTTTGATGATAGCTGGGGGAACTACTTTTTTAAGTCATGCAGTTGAACTTTGCGGTGGACACAATGTTTTTGCCGATATTGACGTTAAGTTTCCCGTTGTCTCCGGTGAAAAACTGCTGCTGACCGGCCCGGATCTTATAATAGCTCTCACTGACAGCTACCAGCACCTGCCTCAAAAACTGCAATCAAAAACCCATACTCTGACTACTGATGAACAGAATTCACTCATGAAAGTTTCTCCAAAGAGCTTTGACATAGGAATTCCTGCTATCTGCAGAGCTATTAACTCATCTATTGAGTAATATTAAATTTTTACTATAATAAGTCCTGTTGTTTTATCCTCTGACAGCTGCAGTAGTGACTGTCAGAAATCAAAGAATAAGGATCCTCCTAACATGAGTAGTTCACAACTTCCACCAGATGACAGCGATCAGCAGGAACCCGGTTCATTCAGTGATTTTATTCAAGGAATAAAACCTATCAAAGCCAACACCATAGAACGCCGGAAACCGGTGATGGATCCGCGGATATCGCAAATTCTCAAAGACAAATGCATGGAGGAAAACAAGGATGAGGAGCTTGATTTCTTCTCCACTGCCAATATGGAATTTGTCGATCCTCTCGATACCATCAGCTATAAAACTCCCGGACTGCAGTTCGGGGTAATGAGAAAGCTGAAGTCCGGAGAATATGCCCCTCAAATGGGAGTAGATCTGCACAACTGTACCATTGAACAGGCATACAAGAAAGTCCGTAAACTGGTTATCAAGGCGTACAGGGAGGATATCCGGTGCATCATCATTGTTCACGGCAAGGGTGAATTCTCTCAACCTAAAGCACTG